>JBILXQ010000016.1:0-17413 GCA_044378375.1 Planctomycetota bacterium | reverse complement strand
GAGGTCGATCAGCGCATCCGACAAGTGCACCACCAACGCACCCGCATCCTTGGCCTCAAGGATGCGAATCGTCTGCCCTTGGCATTCGGCCACGAGGCGAGCACCTGCTTTGGGTTCTTCAGCCTCAAGCCAATAGAAGTTCCGGTGCGTCACATCGTCCTGCAGCCAGACGATCTTCTTGGGATGCACTGAGCGTGAATGATCGGCCATCCACGCCAAGGCCACGGCGTCCTGTCTATCCATCCAGTGACCCTTGCCTTCATGAATCACCACTTGGTGAACATAGGCACCGGGATCGCCCTTAGCCAACTCGGCCAACATCCCCTTCCATTGCCCAGCAATCTTGTTGCGATCGTAGGCACCATCATTCGCGCCCATATGCAACGCGAAGGGCAAGTTGCGCAAGCCATCCGGTCGCGTCTCGTTCGGATGCCCAGCCATCATGGCTGCAGCGGCCCAACGATCCGCCATGCGCGGCGCAAGTTGATAGACACCATCACCACCCGCGCTGTAGCCCAGCAGGTACACACGCTGCGGATCCACACCTTCAGCAACGACAAAGGCACGGATGAGCTCATCAAAGAACTCGTCAATGTGACCTTGGTGCCACAGATTCCATGTATCCGTAGGTGCGCGCGGCGCGACATAGATGCCTTCCGGCAAGGTGTAGAGTCTCTTTTGGTTGTCCCACTGTTGGTCATTCACACGCGCAGGGGCACCACCACCGCCATGCATCGAGATCCATAGGCTGTGTCCGGCTTGCGGGCGCTCGCCGTACTTGGTCCACCAGAACTTCATGCGCAGATCGCCGCGCGCGAGCTCTTTGGCCTCCAAAGTTGCTTGTGCAGCAGCCAGCGTCTTGGATTGGTAGTCCTTCCAAGCGCGCCGAGTTGCTTCGGCACACTCAGCTTTGGAGAGAGCCTTTGCTTCTGCCGCGGCTGTGGGGGCAACCACGCATTCCACGAGCTGCTCATCGCGCTGCACTTCCATGGTCTGCGCCGCCACTCCGTTGATCACAACGGTGCAACGCGAGCCGAGCGGCAAGACCGCCGTGACATGGTCATTCGCGTCATAGCGTTCATCCTTGCTCGTACCCTGCCACACAACCGAGCCATCCGCGCCTTGAACTTGGACATCGGCTTGAATGCGCTGCTGACCATTCGTGACGCGCAGCCGCACTCGCGCTTTGCCCGTCTCCACAACTTGCACTGCGGGCGTGTACCGCTCGGTCACATCGACCGCGCGATAGGTCGTGTCTTGAGGACGCCACACCAACGGAAAGCTGGCCGGCGAGGAGCGCCAAGTCACAGCCCAAATCGCGTGCAAGGGATCCCCAACCTTCGCACCGGCTGCGCGATCCACGAACCAGCCTTGATCCAACTGATCCCCCGTCGGTTCCGCAGCACCAGTGAACTTCCAGCGCTGGTCCCAGACCTCAACCCACGAGTGGTTGCCGCTCTTGTCCGACCAAAGCGCGGTGCCCACAAAGCGTGCTGGGACACCAACCGAGCGACACGCATCGATCAACAAGATTGACAGGCCCGAGCACGATGCCAGTCCACTCTCCAGCGTCTCAAAGGGACTCTGATCCGCCTTCTTGCGCTTCGTCGAGTACTTGACGCCTGTCTTAGCCCACAAAGCTTGGTTGATGCGCACCGCAGCCTCACCTGGAGTGCGTGCCCCCTCTACCATCGGCGCACACAGCTCACGCAAGCGCACCCGCCAAGCATCGCGCTGCTCATTGACACTCGCGTACGGCAAGATCGTGTCGAGGAAGAGCTCGCGATCAATCGTGTTGCCCCACGGCGCCGAGCGCCATGCACGGTGCGCCTCTACGCAGTTCTCAATCAAGTACTGGGCACTGAGCGCCTGCAAATCCTCCGGCGGCATGTGCGCAATCAACCACTCCTGCGCCGCGCGCATCTCGGGCGGCACTCCCACCACAGCTGCTTCTAGTTCAGCGCGATTGGCGCCCGACTTGCCCAGCGCCACCTCGAAGTCCGTGCGCTGCTCGGCTTGAGCCCACGCCGACCAGATCAAGCACATCCACAGGGTCCATAAGCGGATCATGCCGCTGATGGTACTGAACTCAATCGCGCTTAGCCGCGCGGCTACCTGCAAGCGACTACCAGGGATCGCCCAACCGGGCTGCGATGCTCTGGATGCGAGTGCGAGTCTCCGCACTCGGCTGCACACCTTGCACCGCCATGCTGATCACGGTCGCGCTCAAGTCATCCAAGCGTGGCCGCGAGTTGGGGTTCTCCAGACCCTCCTCAAGCGCACGCTGGTACAGCACGAGCGCTTGCGCTGGTTGACCGAGCTGTGCATAGGCTTCCGCAACTGGACGCAGCGCACCCGCTCGATAGATGTTCACCGTGTTCGCACGCTCACGCTCGTACAGCTCCATGGCTTGAGCGAGTCGCTGCGTGGCACCGTCCGTGTCACCGGCCTTACCCAAGACGGTGGACCAGCGAGCCTCCACAGGTAGACGGTGCTCCAAGAGCCACTTGGCGCGGTCAATGTCTGCACGCGCTTCGTCCAGCAAGGTCCGTGCTGTGCCCTTGTCCGCGTGATCGACTGCGGCGGTAGCCATACCCAACAGCGCTTGAATGCGCAGGTCGAGAGGCATCTTCTCCCAGCCCTTGCGCATGGCCGCGTCTACTTGCGTGCGCTTGTCGGCTTCCGCGTAGACCGCCGCGTACAAGAGCTCTGCTGTTTCCAGTCCCGCTTTGATTTGCTCAAAGTTGCCGCTGTTCAAGGGACCGATGACGGCTTGCAACTGTGCTTCAAAGTTCGTCAAGGCTGCTTGACGCACGCGTTGATCGGCAACGGCTTTCGCCTCGGCCGGGTCCAGATTGGTCGAGTAGCTGGCCGCGGCCGCCTCATTGCCCAACATCAGCCACGCGCGCGCCAACTTGCCGCGCACACGACCCCGTTGCCAATCCTGTGTGTCCTCGTCGTTGCTCTGCTCGACCGCGCGTTCGGCGGCCACGATCGAAGCCTTGGCCTCCGATTCCAGGCCGCGTTCCGCCTGTTCACAGGCCAGTTGGGCCAAGACACTGCCGCGACGCCACGGAACGACGATGGACTTGCTGTACGCCTGCGCTTGCTCGAGCCCACCTAGCTCCAAGCACGCAAGAGCCAACTGCTCTTGCACCTTGGAGCGGTTCTTGGCGTGCGGCACCTCAGGCATGCGCAAACTCGCTTGAAAAGCCGTATCTACCAACTCAAAGGTCCACGGTGCGGCAGGTGCGGTGCTGACCTGTGCCTTCGCGGGCAGCTGCTCTTCCTTGCAGGCCACGAGACCAAAGACCACGAGTGAAGCAACACCGAGGACTGTGAGTGTGCGCATAGCGTGAGGCGATCAGTGTACGGCTGGTAGCACAAAAAGCAGAGCCGCCCGTAGGCGCGTGGCCCACGGACGGCTCCATCATTCAGGCTCTACGAATCAGAGGTGCCAGACGATGCTGACGCCGTTCGAGAGGTTGAAGGTCGACGCGGTGCAGAAGGCCGCGGCGTTGCGGTACCACACCTGGTAGGTGCGCGTACCCGGAGCCGTGATGAAGCCCTTGACCGACACGCTCGGGAAGGTGCCGAACGGATAGGCCGAGCGACCAGCGGCGTTGGTCGCCGTGCCCAAGCGCACCGCCGAACCAGCGGCGCAGCGCAGGCCGTCACCGAACACGGTGCCGAGACCAGCTCCGCCTTGCGTCGTGCCCTGGAAGTACAGAGCAGCGCTGTTCGGCATGCCCGAACCACGCAGGCTGACGCTGTCCTCAGTCAAGCTCGCAACGCCCGTGGCGGCGAGGTTGGCACCCGCAGCGTTGACGCTGTTGGCGCAGCCGTTGCCGGCGGTGCCCGAGTTGGCGCAGGGGCAAGCCGTGCCGCTGCCGTCACCGAAGCAGAACGCGGTGCCGACGCTGTCATTCGGCGTGAAGCCGAAGGCGTAGCTCGCCGTCCACTGGCCCAACCACGACTCGGTCGGAGCGAACGCGCCGCGGTACTGGGCCGGGGTGAAGAAGCCGTCAGCCGGAGCAGCGTTGACGCTCGTCAGAGCAGCATTACGCGGGCGCGGGTCGAGAGCCGTCACCGGCTGCATCACGAGCGTGCCGAAGATCGCGTTCGGACCACGGGTGATCGAAGCGATCGGGGCGTCAGCCGCGGCCGAGCCCGCCACTTGCACGTTGTTGTTGCCGGCAGCGAACACCGCGCGGTTGTTGGCTTCCGTGTACGCGGCAGCGTTCAGGTTGCGGAAGTACACCGAGTCGGTGATCTCGTTCAAGAAGCCCGAGCTCTGCACCGTGTAGAACGCGGCCGGGTTAGCCGGAGCGTTGACGGTCGAGAAGGTGTTGTACGGGGTCGTCCAGGTCGTCGCCCAAGCGAGCGTGCCGTTGTAGCCGTAGCCCAAGCCACCGTCGCCGTCGACGTTGTCGATGGCCACCGCGCGCTCACCCAGATCCATGAAGATCGAGTTGCGCACTTGGACGCGAGCGTTGTCGCGGTAGGCCACGCCGTGGTCGCCCGACACCGGCTGACCGATGACGGTCATGTTGTACATCGTGGTCGTGGTGACCGGCTGGAAGTCGGACTGTTCGGCGCCGTCCACTTCGATCGCGTTGTCGCCGATGCCCGAGCCCTGAGCGGCCAGAGCGCTGTAGCCCTGAACGATCAAGCCGTACTGGATCTTGCCGCGGTAGCCTTGGTCGATGTCGAGGCTGTCGTCACCGATGTTCCAAACGGCGAAGTTCTTGAGGTTGACCGTGCCACCCCAGATCTCGATGCCGTCGTCGACGTTGTTCATGATCTCGATGTGGCTGATCTCGGTGTTGCGACCGATGCCACCGAGGGACAGACCGTTCAGCTCGTTGTTCAAGCCGACGACGCGACCGGCGTAGCGGATCGAGACGTACTTGAGCGAACCGCTATCGTCGTCGTCGTTGCCGCCGCCGTAGCGCACTCGCGTGTCGGTGGCCGACGCAGCCGTCAGACCTTCCATGTTCGCGTAGTTGCTAGCGTTCGGCGTGGCGGTGTTGGTGGCGATCGCGTTCTCGGAGATGTACGCGTCACCCATGATCGTCAGGTTGCCCCACTCGTTGGCAATCGCGCGCCAGGTGCCGGTCTTCGGATCACCGTTGACCCAAGTGGCCACGTCGGCGGTCGAGGTGAAGATGATCGGCTGCGTGCGCGTGCCGTTGGCAATGATCTGCGCGCCCTTGCAGACGGCGATCGAACCACCACCGTTGGTGGTCGGCGTCGAAGCGATGACCGTGCCCGGCTCGATCGTCAGCGTCGCGCCCGGCAACACGTAGATCTGGGTCTGGAGGTTGTAGGTGTTGTTGGCGGTCCAGGTCGTCGACGTGGAGATGTCCGCGGAGACGAGGATTTCAGCGGCATTCGCGCCAGCCGCCAGGGCGGCCACCGCGAGGAAGCTCTTGATGTTGATGTTGATCATGGTGGTTCTTTGGGGGTGTAGGTCTGCCTTGAAAGCGACCTAAGGATCCACCGACTTGGTTGGGTTCTCGTTAAGACCAGACGAAAGTCTGCTCAAACGAGTCGAGCGCCTCGCGCACGAACATGACGCTCCAAAAATGGCGCAAACTTGCAAAAAAACAACGGGCTTTCTTGACAAAAACGCGCCGCATCGGAGGCCTCAAAACGACCCTCCTCTGCGGCGCGTTCTTAACGCAGCCTTCATCAAGCGCCTCAGCGCGCTTGGGAGATGCGCTCTACCTGCTCGAGGTACTGCTGAATGTTCTCACGCGGCTTGACCTGTTGCGCACGACGCAGGAGCGGCAAGGCCTCGGCGTACTTGGACTGGCTGACGAGAAGCTGTGCGTGGCGCACCTTGGCATCTGCTTCGAAGTCTTCCAGAGACGCTGCGCGCTCAAAGTAGAACACCGCTTGCACCGCGTCACCCGTGCGCACCGAGTGCTGCCCAAGCAGGATCAACGCATCGCCGTCGAGCGGATCGAGGTCCACGATCTCCTTCAACACCGCGACTTCATCTGCACCGGCTCCTTCAGCCAACGCGATGCGCGCGCGCAGCTTGAGGAGGTCCTTCTTCTCTTCGGGTGTGATGTTTGTTCCGCGCAACTCCGCGATGCGTGCGATCAGCGGCTTGGCTTGGGCATTCGCACCGCGCGCGGCGAGAGCCTTCGCGGCGCGAATAGGACGTTCGGCCTTTACCGCAGGATTCATAGCGAGCGCCTTCACATAGCACTTCGTCGCTTGGGCAAACAGCTCGCTGTTCACATAGATGTCGCCCAGAGTGTTCAAGCTCTCGACGGTGGACTTGCCCAACCGGTCAACGACCTCATAGTTCTCGGCAGCGCGCATAGGCTGTTCAAGTCCGATGAAGGCGTTGGCTTGCAAGAGCCACAAGTCCGCGCGCTCAGGGCTCTCAGCCAGGAGGTTGCCGAACAGAGCGGCTGCGTCGGCATAGCGCTTCTGCTTGAAGAAGGAACGGGCGAGGCCCATCTTCCAGTCGAGTGTCTGCGGATCGAGCAGGTTCGCCATGCGGTAGGCGGACTCGGCCGACATGTACACCTCGAGGTTCGAGTAGGTGTAGCCCAAAAGCCCGTACACCGTCGCATCGCCTCCACCGAGCTCGATGACGCGCGTCAAGGCAACTTGCGCTTCCTTCCACTGCGTCTGGCGCACATGGATGATGGCCAAGTTCTTCCACGCGCGGCGAAACTTAGGATGCTTGTCCGTGGCCGCCTTGTAGTGCGGAACCGCTTCGGCGAGTTGCTCCTTCTGGAAGTACAAGTTCGCCAGCGTGAAGTCGTACACCGCGCTCACCAGAGGTGTCGTCAGCGGCTGTAGCGCCGTGATCGCTTGATCAATCTGATCCGCAGCGATGAAGTTGAACACCGGCTGCAACTGCTCACGCTCTACCTGCGTGATCTTGGGCTCGATCTCCGTCTCGGCCATGTAGCTTTCGGCCAGTTGCTTGCGGAAGCGCGGGTCGTTCCACAACGACAACTCGCCTTCACTCAGCGTGCGCGTTTGCTCGGCCTGGCGGCCTGCGAACACGGGTGCAACAGCTGCAAGGAGCAGCGCAACAAGAGAGCCAGCAACGAGGGGGAACTTCATGGTCATTGTCCTGCGGGGAAGGTGATCGGAACGCGCATCCGGAAGCGCACGGCAGCGCCCTTGCGCTTGCCTGGTTCGAACTTCCACTGCTTCACAGCAGCGAGCGCCGGTCGCTCAAAGATGGGATCGGTGGACTTCTGGACGCGCGGTTCTTCCACGCGACCGTCGATGCCCACCACAAAGAGGATGTGCACAGTACCGGGGGCCTTCTTGCGCAACTCGGCATCCAAGACGGGACCCGGTTGGTAGATGACGCGCGGCTTTTGATCGAGATCCGAGAGTGCGAACAGCTCTTCTGTTGCAGTTTCGTTGGTCTTGGTGCTCGCAGCAGTCGGCAGCTTGACGGCAAAGTCACCGGCCATGCCTTCGCCACCGCCCATACCAGGATTGAGGGCCAGTTCCAGCTGCGAGAGATCCAACGGCGGCGCTGCATCCGTCAGCTCCGGCGGCTTGACCTCATCAGGCTCGCTGGGCTTTTCCTCTTCCTCCTCCTCCGGAGGCGGAGGAGGTGGAGGTACATCCGCTGTGTCCACAGTGCGCAGCTCAAGATCCTTGCTCGGCGGTTCCGTGATCGCTTGCACGAATGGCAGCAGCAAGAACAGGAACAGCGCCATGCCGAACCCGCCCAGTACCACACACACTCCATGAACGATCGTGCGCAACATGTGTCAACTCCGCTTGGCAGAGGTGGCGATGCTGACCTTGACTGCACCACCTAGCTTGGCCGCATCAATCACGCGCACCAACAAGCCTGAGGGCACGGCTTGATCCGCCTGGATCACGACCGGGACTTCTTCCTTGGACAACATGCGGCGCACCAAGGGCTGCACGCCTCCGAGTCCGATTTCACGGCCGCCGTAGACAACCTCACCCTTCGTGGTGATGGCGATGAGGATGCTGGTCTTCTCAAGCTGCACCGCGGAAGCGGCCTGAGGCTTGTCCACCTCAACGCCGGTTTCCTCAACGAAGGTGGTGGTCACGATGAAGAAGATCAACAGGATGAAGACCATGTCGATCATGGCCGACATGTCGATGCCGGTATCACCACCGCCATCATCACCGCTATCGCGAAAACGTCCCATGTGTATCGATCCTCTTTAGGCGGCGCGGCGTGCTTGGGCACGACGCCATTGCGTTTGGTTGCAGACGGTTTCTAGGCGGGCGAGAAAGGCCTTGTAGCGCTCGTGGCTACGAGCCAACAGGTAGTGCACGAAGAGTCCCGGCAGCGCGACGATCAAGCCGGTTTCCGTCGTGATCAAGGCCTCCGAAATGCCTTGCGCGATCTGAGCCATGGTCTTCTCGCCACCACTGCCTGTCGCCAGCGCGCTGAATGTGGCCAACATGCCCGTCACCGTACCGAACAAGCCCAAAAGGGGCGCTGTGCCGACGGTGACCTTCAACACGCGCAGGTCGCGCACGAACGGCGCACTCTCCGTGGCACGCAGCCCCTCGAACACTTGCGCGGTCAGGGTGTAGTCCGGCTGCGACATCGCGCGGGTGATGATCGAGCCCACATGGCCGCGAGCCTTGGACGGGTCTTCGACCCAACTGCGCCAGGTGGACTCGCGGACGCTGAACCCCTTGCTCATCAAGTTCAAGGCGACACGCGTGGCCAATCCAAAGGTGACCATGGCATTGAACGCAATCGCGGCCATACCCCAGCCGCCCGCCACCCAAATGGCGACAGCGCGCGTCCAGAGTTCTTGACCTTGCTCGTAGAGCTGTTGCGTGTCCATCGCGACGCCAGTGCCTCAGGCAGCCTTGCTCGTTGACTTGAGCTTCATGCGAGCCACTTCGTTGCCGAAGACGATCGCAGCCTTGTCCATCTCATCCGTGATGCTCTTGGCCTTGCGGCTCAGGAAGGAGTGGATCAGCAAGGACGGGATTGCCACGATCAGGCCATATTCGGTAGTGATCAAGGCCTCGGAGATACCACTCGACAGCGTCTTCACGTCACCCGTGCCGAACACGGTCATGAGCGTGAAGGTATTCATGATGCCGGTGACCGTACCGAGCAGACCGAGCAACGGAGCAGAGGTTGCCGAGATAGCAATGAACGGCAAGAGGCCGTTGGCCTTCAGTCGTGTGGTGAGCACATGCTCATACATGACCTCATCCATCAGTTCCTTGGGTTCGTTCATGTGCTCGACGCCGGCAACGAGCATGCGTCCCACGGGGCCCTTGAGTGATTCAGCCTTGTCCTTGGCGAGGACGGCATTGCCACTCGCGACAGCTGCGAACAGAGCATCCAACTGCTTCTTCTTCGGGCTCGCGAGCAGCATCATCGAGATCCACTTCCAGAGCGCGACCAAGAGGGCAGCCCCGGCAACCACGAAGATCGGCCACATGACGGGGCCGCCCTTCTTGATGTGTTCCCACAGCGTCTCTTCGAGAGCCTGGACCTTGTGTGCGTTGCCGAGGGATGCATCCAACGGGAACGCGCCACCGACACCGAGCACCACCAACGAACCGGCCTCTACGTCCAAGGGGTTCTGGAAGCGCACAACTGCAGGCTCCAACGAGCCCATGCGCTGTTCGGCTGTGCCGATCTCCTGGCCATCAGCCGAACGGAAGATCGCGACCGGTCCCAGCATCAAGTAGGTACCGAGATCCACATTGCCATCGGCATCGACAGCCTTACCTTCGAAACGTACGCCGCCCAACGCTTCATCCAAGCGCGTGATCGAGGTCTTGACCATCGACACTTGGGCGTCAAAGACTTGGCCTGCTGTCAGCTGGCTGTTCTCCAGCGCTAGGCGCGCATCTTCGATAGCCTTCTTGTAGCGCTGCAACTCCGCGATGTGCAGACGCGACTCGAAGTTGCGGTTGTACTCGGCAACGAGGTTCGAGAGATACGCAGCCTCATCCTGGCGCGACTTGATCTCCGCACGGGTGTTCACGATCCCTTGCGTGCCCGTGTCGAGACTGCGCGAGATCTTCTGGTAATCCGCGCGCAAGGCCGCGAGTTGAGCCTCCGCGTCGCGCAACTCACGCGAGAGCGGCAGGGTCTCTTCTGCAATCTTGGCGCGCAGCGCAGCCAACTCGGCCAGGCTATCCTCCAGCCGCTTCTGCAGGTCTGCAGCGGCGCCTGTGAAGCCCGCGCTCGGATCTTGGGCTGTGTCAGGGGTGGCATCTTGGGCCCAAGCCAGATTCGGCATCCAGCCCAACACACAAGCCAGAAGCAGCGCGTGTACAGTTTGCTTTACCATGGTCATGCTCCTCACTGCACCTGCACCGGGAGTTGTACGAAGGCGGCAACCTTTTCACCCTTGAGGATGCCAATGGTCTGTGCGATCAAGGGTGCGACCTCGTTGGCGGGCTTCCAGCTCCAACCTTGCGCGGTGCTTGTGCCAATCGCGCCCACAGTTCCTGCCGCGTTCACGTAGTACGCTTGAGCGAGGCCAAGGTAGAGCGTGGTGACTTCCACCGAGCTGCCATCCGGAAGTGTCCGCACTTCGCTGGCGAGCACCAACTCGCGATGGAACTTGGCCATCTCGTTCAGGACGCCGATCACGTTTTGCCAACGCTCGGACAGCGAAAGCTTCGTTTCCTCGGGCTTCTCGGGGAAGCGCTGACTCAGTGGCTTCACGCGCTCGCGCACCGGGTCCGGCGCACGCACAAGCAGCGCCGCAGTAGCCTTCTCCAAATCCGCGATGGTCGCGGAGAGCTTGGCTGACTCTTGCTTGAGCACATCGTTCTCAGCTGCCAGCTCGGCCTTCTTCTTGTCCGTCTCGGCGATCGTGGTTTGCGCTTCCGCGATCTTGACCTTGACGCTTTCAATGTCGCGCTTCACCAGGGCAATGCGGTCCTGCAGGATCTCCTTGCTGAGAGCGAAGTCTCGCTCTTCTTTGGAGATGATCTTGCGCGTTTCGACCCAGCGCTCCAGAGCCCCGCGTGCCTCATCGATCTTGGCGCCGTCCCCCGCATCTGCACGGGACACCAACCAAGCACTGCTGGCCAAGGCCAGACCTACTGCTGCGGATCGGATCAGTGTGGATTGCTTCATATGCATGTGTTCTGGCCTGCAGGCGCTCGCTTAGAAACTCAGAGAGAAACCGAGCGAGTACTCGATGCCCTTCGTGTACGAGGACTTGGGCACATCTGGCCCGATGTACTTGGACCGATAGACCTCTTGGATCTCCGGATTCGTGATGTTCTTGACCTGCAGCTGCCAGCGCAGGATGCCCATCTGTTGCGACAAGCTGAGGTTCAGCGTGTCGTACTCCTTGGCATAGATGTTGGGCACAAAGTTGCCGTCATCTTCAGCCGCGCCCGCAACGAGGGTGTCACCCTGCACTGTCCAGAACAGCGCGACTTGCGTGCCCAGGTCCTCGTCATCCCAAGTGATGTAGAGGTTGTAGAGATGCTCCGGCGCGTTCGTCATGTCGCGCGTCGGCATCGGGGCTTGAATGTTCGGCTGCTCGAACAAGGCAGCTTCGTCATCCGGTAGCGTCACTTCCGATGCGATGAAGGTGGCGTTGCCGCCGACGGAGAAGCGCTCCATCGACTTCCACATGTCGCCTAGTTTTTGACGCGCTTCAAGCTCGAGGCCCGTCAAGTGACCCTTGGGATAGTTGACCGGCGTGGTGTAGGTGAAGTCGCCAACGCGCTGCACATACTCGATCGCGTCTTGCACTTCCTTGTGGAAGATCGACGCCGACACAAAGGTCGAATCGCGCGGCGTCCAGTCAGCACGCAAGTCAAAGTTCACCAACGAGCTGGTGTCCAGCTCGGGGTTGCCGATGAAGATCGGGCCACCCAAGTACTCCTGCTGGAGGATCGGCGTCAACTCTTTGAAGGTCTGACGCGCAAGCGTGCCGCTGACCGCGCCGCGGAAGATCCACTGCTTGGACGCTTGCCATTCGACACCCAGCGAGGGCAGCACATCGGTTTGGTCGATGTCGACATCGGCATCTCCGGGGTTCAACACCACCGGAGCGGTCGTGCCGTTGGGATACCACAGCGCCAAGCCTTCAGGCTCGTTGATGACCTCGATGCTTGTCTGCTCGACGCGCGCACCACCAACGGCCTTCCATTCGGCATTGAACGGATAGTCGACCATCGCGTACCACGCGCTGATGTCGATCGCACCGCGGTAATCAACGTCGTAGTCCGAGGCCGAGATTGGATGGTCTTCCTCGGAGAACACCGCACTCCACGGTTCTTCCCAAGGTGCCGCATAGGTGGCGCCACCATCACCAAAGTTCGAGAAGCTCTCTTGCGTGAACTGGCGATCGACGCGGTCGGCAAAGATGCCGGTCTTCACATAACCGCGGTCATCGCTCGTCGTCTTGAACGGAACGCGCAGGTTGGTCGACAGCTGCACGCTGTCTTCCTCGATGGTCTTCCAGATGCGCTGGAAGTTGCCGAGGTTGAAGTTCGCCGCGGGCTTGTAAGGGGTCCACGTGCTCGGGATGGTCAGACCAGGAATCAGCTCGACTTCCGGCGTCCATTGAGCACCGAATTGCCGCTTGTCCGGCTGATCCATGTCGGCAAAGCTCGACGACACAGTCCAATCGACTTCGGGGACGCCCCATTCCCACGGTCCGCCGAACCAACCCTTTTGATCGACGAGCGAGTGCTTGCCTGTGAGCTGCAGCGTGCCGGTGGTGCGCTCGTTGTACTCGAGTGTGTCCGTGCGGATGTACGGCGCCGTTGCCAACGCATCAGGCTGGTTACCGGGATGCGAGGTGTCGTACGGATCGTAGTCCTCGCCAAAGAAGAAGCGCTTGCCACGCGTGTCCGTCGCGACAGTCGTGGTGTCTTCGGCAGTGTGCGTGTACAGGAACGTCAAACCAATGCGGTGATTCTCGGTTTCGATGCCTGTGGTGGCGAGGCCACCCCACTGCACCGATTGCGAGGCTTGCGTGATGTCGAAGAGCGAGGTCTTGAAGTCCGTGTCGCCCTGGACTTGGCCTTGAGCCGGAGTCAGCGGCTGTCCCGGCGAGCGACGCCACAGCTCGTCCTCAAAGCCAGTTTGGTACGAGCTATCGCGCTCGTAGAAGAAACTCAGCAGTCCACCAAACTTGACATCTTTGCTGAGCTCAAGCTTGCCGCCACCGGCAATCGACCACTTGGAGTCAAACGGTTCCTCACCACTGCTTGCACCGGACGCTCCATCCCAGTTCTGAGGCGGTTTGTAATCCTGAATGTCGCGGCCACCATCATCGCGACCCCATGTGCCCACTCCCCCACCCTCATAGGTGAGGAAGTCACTACCCTTGACCTGCGAGTTGAATCCAACTTGCCCCTTGAAGGAAACAACGGTCTCATCGGGGATCGACTTGAGAACGATGTTGACCGCGCCACCAGAGGCATCGCCTTGCTGATCCGGCGTGAAGGTCTTCGAGACCTGAATGCTCTCAATGACAACCGCGGGGAACTGGTCGAGCTCGACCGCGCGCTTGTCTTCATCGGCGCTCGGCATGCGCACGCCGTTAAGCTGCGAGGACACATAGCGGTCCGGCAAACCACGCACGACCGCGAACTTGCCGTCTTGCACCGTCGCGCCCGACACAAGGCGCAAGGCGCTGGCCGCATCGCTCGCACCAGCCTTGCTCATCAGCTCGGCACCCACCGAGTCCATCAACGCGGGTGCCTCCACGCGCAATTGGAGCAGCGCACTTTCCGTGCCGGCAGGAGCCGACACGATGTCCTGCACCACGAACTCCTCCATGTCGGTGTAGTCACCCGACAGGGCCAAGTTCAGATCGGTCAGCTGGCCGCCTACGATGGCCACTTCTGTACGCACTTGGCGCACATAGCCCTCTTTGGCAACGACGACCGTGTAGCGGCCCGCAGGAACCTCGCTCAGCGAGTAGTTACCCGAGTCATTCGTCTGGACACGCTGGCCGGTCTCGACCAACAAGACCTGCGCGTCCGCCAGCGGAGCTTCAAAGTCGCGGTCGAGGATCTGTCCGCGCAGCGTTCCCGTGGCCGCAACTCCCTCTTGCCTCGTGGCCACAACGGCGGGTGCACCCGTCGCACCAAGCACATAGGGCGTGCCGGCCAAAAGACAGAGCGGTGCGGCGAGGAGGGGCTGGAACTGGCTCACGGCGGGGGTCCGATGGGCTAAGACGATAGGTGCGTTTCGTAAAGAGGCTGCGAAGGAACACCCCACCTTTGGTCAAGATGGGAAAGTTTGTAAAGACACTTAGCGATTACAGATAAAGGACTTAACGCAATGCAACGAACAAGCGAGAAGTAGAGATCCCACACAGCAGGGCCTCGTCTCCCCTATTCGAAAGCGGTACCTTCGGCTGCGTGATCGACTCGCCGCCCGCATCGACAACTGCGCCCAGCGCTCCTCGCAGCGGCACAGTGGAGTCATGGGCGCTGGAGTTCATCACGACCACCGACCTTGCAGTCAAGATTGCACCGCCGGCACCACCCAATCCGCGCCTGGAAAGTTCGTGGTGCGACGATGGGCTCGCGCGGCGCGTAGCAGCGCCAGGGCGGCCTGCGGAACTGCGCACCACGGTGCGCGGCGAACGCACCAAGGGCGCGCAGGCCTTGCAGAGCTCTGCCGAACGCGCACGCATGCTGCACACGTTCGCGCACCATGAGCTGCAAGCCGCAGAGCTGTTCGCGTGGGCCATTCTGGCCTATCCAGAAGCGCCGCGCGTCTTCAAGGCCGGCCTGTTGCGGCTGTGTCTAGAAGAGTTGACACATCTGACGCACTACCTTGGGCACATGCGCACGCTGGGCGTGGAGTTCGGTGCTCTGCCGGTGCGCGATTGGTTCTGGGCGCGCGTGGCCGCGTGCCCCGATCCCTTGAGCTTTGTCGCCCTGCAAGGGCTCGGGCTCGAGGGTGCGAACCTCGAACACAGCGCACGCTGGGCCTTGCGCTTCAAGGCCGTGGGCGACGAAGCAGGTGCGCGGATCCTCGAGCTGGTTGAACGCGATGAAGTCGGCCATGTGGCCTTTGCGCGCCATTGGTTCGAACGCTTCAGCGGCGCCGCATTGGACTTTGAACTCTGGAGCCGCGCGTTGCCGCCCCCGTTGACGCCGGCCTTGTTCCGCGGCGAGCCTTTGAACCGCACGGCGCGAACACAAGCAGGCTTGGATGCGCGCTTCTTGGATGCCTTGGCCGCCGTGGCTCCGGCCAAGGCCCCGTCCCCGCGACCTGCATCGTGAGCGACAGCACACCCGTAGCGTGGGTGCTGAACCTGGATGCGGAGCATGAGCTGGAGGCTCCGCGCGGTTGGCAACCCACACAGCACTTGCGCGCGATTGTGCAGGCGCAAGCGCCCAAGCTGCTGGGCAGCCTCGTCGCAGCGCACGATGTGGTGTTGGATGAGCGCGACCTGACGAATGGTCTGCGGCGCGCGCGTGGTCTGCGCGGGCGTGCGTGGCTGCCGACGCCGCGAGCTTTGAAGATCCTTGCGGCCGCTGGCGCTGTGGTGGACCCGACTCCGGCGTTGGAGGTGCTGCAACGCGTGAACCGGCGCGATTGGGCCACGCGCGTGCGTGCCCCGCTGGCAGAGGACTCGATCATCAAGCACATCGTGCTCGACCTCGAGTCAGCACTCGCACAGGTGTCGTTGCCCAGCGAGCGCGGCTGGCTCGTGCGGCGCGGCTTTGGTGCCGCCGGGCGCGGCCGTCGGCGCTTGCACAGCGGGAAGCCCGATGCAGGCGAGCTGGCGTGGCTTGTGGCGAGCTTGAAGCTCGGACCCTTGGTGATCGAGCCGTGGATGGAGATCGTGCGCGAGCACACGCGCTCGGGCTTTGTGCGAACTGATGGCAGCGTGCTTGTCTCCGCTCCGTGCTTTCAGACGACGACGAAAGAGGGCGCGTGGACCGGCACGCGCCGCGCCGCAGCCGGCGAGCTGACGCGGCGCGACGATGAACGGCTGGCGCAGATGGTCGAGACGGTTGGCCAAGCGTTGGCTCAGGAGGGCTACCGCGGCCCCTACGGCTTGGATGCGTGGACCGCGCGTCAGGGTGACCGCGAGGTCCTCAACCCGTTGAGCGAGGTCAATGCGCGCTTCACCATGGACTGGGCCACGGCTGTGGCCCACGACCCTCTGGATGGCACCCCGCAGCGGCTGTTGGAGCTCCTGAAGTAGCCCCTCAAGTACGGCGCGCACTGAGCCGATACGCCCTGTATGACAGGTCCTCGCGACCCCCAGGCCGCGCGGCGCATGCGAGGCACGCACCCAGCGGTGCATGCCACGCTGTTGACGTGTGTGGCCGCCTTGGCGCTCTATGTGGCGCAAGTGCCGGCGGAACGACGCGACCTGGCCGAGCTGCGTGCGCACCGCGCCAGTGCCGAGTTGGCGTGGCGCTTGGAAGAGCTGCGCGCCGTCGTGGCTGACTATCGTCATCGCCATGGTGCGCATCCCGGTCAAGCCGAAGCTGGGCCGGTGCCTGCTGACTGGTTTGAGACCGCGTACGCTTCGTCGCGCGGCAAGCACGGCTACGAAGAGCCGCTGGTGCGCGCGATCTCCGGCGTGCCTGCGAATCCGGTCACTGGTCGCGCGGATGTGCGCTTTCTCGGTGCGAATGAGGAATGGCCGGCCGAACCGGATGAGCTCAGCGGTTGGTTGTATCGTCCCTCGACAGGCGAAGTGCGCGCGAACTGCCGCGGCTTCGTGCATGGTACGCAGCGGCGGCTCTACGATCTGTGAAGGTGCCGTCGTCGTATCGCAGCGGCTTCACGCTGTTGGAATTGGCGCTATCGCTGGTGGTGCTCACCATCGTCGCTTTGGTGGCGATTGCGCTGCACTTTGATAGGCCCGAGATCAGCCTGGAGCGCGCGGCGCGCTTGCTGGCCGCGGATCTACGCTTGGCGCAAACACGCGCCATCGTGGACGCTCGCGAGTCGAGTGTGGCCTTCGACCCGCAAGGGTTCGGCTGGACGCCGCAAGAGCCCGATGGCGACCTGCCGCCGCGGCGTTTGGACTCGGACGCGATCTTCGAAGGGGTGCGCTTGGCGCCCAGCTCGCTGCCTGCACAGGGCCTGCTCGCCTTTGATGCGCGCGGCACGCCGTCTGCGGATGTGGCGCTGCAGTTGGAGTTCGACGGCCACACGCTGGTCGTCATCGTGAACCGCGCGCGCGCGGTCGTGCTCGACCCACGCTAGCTAGACCACACGGTCGTAGGCCGCATGAATCTGGGCGACTTCGGCACGAATCGAGTGCGTCTGCACCACGTAGTCACGCGCTTGTCGCCCCATAGCTAACAACTGCGAAGGATCCGCTGTCACCTTGCTGACTGCAGCGCACAATTCCTCCAAGTTTCCCGTGGTGAAGATCTCACCATTCCAACCCGATCGAACCATCGTTGGGTAAGCACCCGCTTGCGATGTGACAGCTGC
>JBILXQ010000015.1:0-17459 GCA_044378375.1 Planctomycetota bacterium | reverse complement strand
AACTTCTCGTGGAAGAGTTCGCGCGCCTTCTCGATCTGCACCGGGTTGCCCGGACGCAGACGCGAGTAGATCTTGAGCAGAGCCTCTTCGTGGCTCTTGGTCGGGTCTTCGTGCAGCGAGTTGAGGATCAGGTTGTCGACCTCTTCGCCGTCGATGATCTCGACTTCGGCCAAGTCCCCGGCCGCAATTTCGGCAGCCTGCGACTCGGTGATCGGCATGCCGGACTGCACCAGCACTTCACCGGTCTTCAGCACCACCACGTCGCCCACTGCGATGCGGTTGCTAATGGCCTTGGCAAAGCTGTTGGCGGTCTGAGCCTTACCGCGCTTCTCGACCTTGGTCGGGTAGAAGGCGCGCAACAGGTCGCGGTCCGTGCTGAGCCCCTCGGACAGCGCGCGCAGCAGCGTCACGATCGAGAACTTGCCGGATTGGTCGATGCGGACCGACAACGTCTCCTTCTTGGTGACGTTCAGTTCCACCCACGAGCCACGCTCCGGAATAATCCAGCAGTTGTGCAGCTTGCGGTTGTCACCAGCGCTGGAGGCCTCGTAGTTGAAGTCCACGCCCGGCGAACGGTGCAACTGGCTGACAACGACCCGCTCCGAGCCGTTGATGATGAACTCACCACCGCCCAGCATGATCGGCAACTCGCCGAGATAGACCTCTTCCTCAACCGGCTCCGGCTTGATCAGGCGCAAGCGCACCTTGAACGGATGGCCGTAGGTCAGGCGCAGCTTGCGGCACTCGTCGATCGAGTAACGCGGCCGACCCAGGTCGTAGCCGACGTACTCCAGACACATGGTCTTGTCATAGGAGTAGATCGGGAAGACTTCCCGCAAGAGCGCTTCCAGACCTTCATCGGCACGCTGGCTTTGCGGCGTGTCGAGAGCAAGGAACTTCTGGTAAGCCTCGGTCTGGATTTCAACCAGATTCGGGAGATCGAGGATGGCCGGATACCGGCCGAACGTGCGCACGGGAACGTTAGTCTTGGTCATGGTCACCCAGTTCGCGGGCCTCTCGTCGGGTCGCCTTCTGCAAAGGACTCCGAGTCGCGACAGGCCTTGGACCGTGTGGTCAGTCGTGGTGCTGTGATCCGGACAGCTGGGCCGAGAACGGTCAGTCCGCCGGGGTCGTTCGTGCTGAGGGGGCTCCGACGCGGCGGTGGTACGCCGTCCGAAGCTTTGGGGCTGTGTGATCCATCACCGCGAGGGAAGCGGTCAAGGATCGGTGCAATGCAGTCGATAGAGACGAAACGGGCGAGAGTGCACGAGCGACGAGCGCACGCAACTCAAGTGCCGATTCCACCACCAAACCGAGCACACCTGCAGTACAGCGAGCGTGCGTGCGGGATTGTGGAGGGGAAACCATACGCAAACGACGGGGCAGATTGCTAGTGCAATCCCCCATCCTTTGCGTAAGGCCTACCTAGAGCCAAGTCTGACTCCGTACCGCCGCCTCCCTCCCTGTAAGTGGCCCCGAAGGGCAACTACAGAGTCAGGAGGCGACAGAGGTGTCAGCCTAAGCCGGAATCAGGCCAGCTTGACCTTCGCGCCAACGCCTTCGAGCTTGGCCTTGAGGGCGTCCGCTTCGGCCTTGTCGACGCCAGTCTTGACCGGCTTCGGGGCGCCGTCGACCAGGTCCTTGGCTTCCTTGAGGCCCAGGCCGGTGGCTTCGCGCACGACCTTGATGACGTCGATCTTCTTTTCGCCAGCGGCTTCAAGGATCACATCAAACGAGGTCTTCTCTTCGACCTTCGGGGCAGCAGCGGCAGCACCGCCGGCGGCGGCAACCGCCACGGGGGCGGCAGCGCTGACGCCCCAACGGGCTTCGAGGTGCTTAACCATCTTCGAGGCCTGCATGAGGGTGAGGCCATCCAGCTTCGCGACGATGTCGGCGAGCTCCTGTTCGAGTTCGATCGTGTCAGACATGGAACTTTCCTTTTAGGGTGAGGTTGAGTGGGTCCCGCGCCGCGTGCGGCACGGAGTGGGTCAGGAGGCGGCCCCGCTGGCCTTCTCCAGTTGTTCGGCGCGCGCCTGAAGGACGCGAACCAGAGCGGACGGCACGGCGTTGAGCACGGAGACCACTCCGCGCGGACCGCTGGCGAGCAGCGATACCACCTTGCCATTGAGCGTGTTGCGATCGGGCAGTTCGCCGATAGCTTCGGCTTCCTTGCCAGCGATGAAGCGGCCTTCGATGACGCCGCCCTTGACCGTGACCTTGCCCGTCTTCTTGGCCTCTTCCGAGGTCAGAATGCGCATGGCATGGATGGTCGATTCGGTCGAGCCGTACGCGATGGCCATCTGGCCGACGAAGATGTCTTCGGCGACTTCGATACCGCGTTCGCGCAGGGCGATGCGAGCGAGTTGGTTGCGCACGAGCATCATGCCCGCGCCCTTCTCGGCCAGCTTGTCGCGCAGGTCTTCGTTTTGGGTGGCGTTGAGACCGCCCCAAGTCACGATGGCCAAGCCTTCGGCGGACTTCAATTCGCGATTCAGGTCTTCGACCAACAGTCGGTTGACGAGATTAGGCACTTGCCACCTCCCACGTGACTTGAACACCCGGTCCCATCGTCGAGGAAACCGAGATCTTGCGGAAGAACGAGCCCTTCACCGCTGCAGGGCGCAGCGACGAAACATGCTCGAGTAGAGCGACCAGGTTGGCGCTGAGGTCGTCGACGCTGAAGCTCTTCTTGCCGAAGGCTGCGTGGACATTGCCACCTGCATCGGTGCGGAATTCGACCTTACCGGCCTTGAATTCCTTGACCGCCTGACCGACGTCGGCTGTCACCGTACCGGACTTCGGGCTGGGCATCTTGCCCTGCGGACCGAGTACCTTACCGAGCTTACCGACGTGCTTCATCATGTCGGGGCTGGCGATGACGATGTCGAAATCCGTCCAACCGCCGAGGACCTTGTCCGCCAGCTCGCCGGAACCGACTTCGTCGGCGCCTGCGGCCTTTGCGGCAGCGGCCTTATCCCCTTCGGCGAACACGATCACCTTGACCGACTTACCCAAACCCTTGGGCAGCGACACTGCGCCGCGCACGAGCTGGTCCGTCTTCTTGGGATCGATGCCGAGGTGGATGGCCACTTCGACCGTTTCATCGAACTTGGTGCCAGGCAGGCTCTTGATGAGCTGCAGGGCAGCGGCCGGTGCGTGCGACTTGGTCGGGTCGACCTTCGCTGCGGCCTGCAAGTAGCGCTTGCTGCGTTTGACCATGTGGTTGCTTTCTCTTGGCTAGGACCGAGCTGCGCTCAGCCTTCGATCTTGATACCCGAGGAACGGGCGGTGCCTTCGACGATCTTGATCGCCGCCGCGAGGTCGCGGCAGTTCAGATCGGGCAGCTTGGTCTTGGCAATCTCCTCGACCTGCTTCTTGGTGACTTTGCCCTTGGATTCGTGACCCACCTTGCCGGAGGCGGTCTCGATGCCGGCGGCCTTCTTGAGCAGCACCGATGCCGGCGGCGTCTTGAAGACCAAGGTGAAGCTACGGTCCTTGTAGACCGTGATCTCCACCGGGATGATCAGGCCCATCTGCGGACGCGTGGCGTCGTTAAATTGCTTGACGAAGGCGGCGATGTTCACGCCGTAGGAACCGAGCGCGGGGCCAACGGGCGGTGCAGGCGTCGCCTGGCCCGCGGGGCACTGCAGTTTGATTTTGCCTGTGATTTCCTTTGCCATCTTCGTCCTGCCTGCGGGCTCGCCGCTGGCTTGTTGAGGTGTGCTTGGTTACCTGTTCCTGAGATTGGTGTGAGCGATGAAAGGTCAGCGAGGTTGCGTGGCGAGTGTGGGCCTACCGCGCTTGCGCGCGTAGCGGCCTTGAGCTCACACGGTCTCGACCTCCCAGTACTCGAGTTCCACCGGGGTCGGGCGTCCAAAGATCGTGACCACGACCTTGACCGTGCCCTTCTCCGCATTCACTTCTTCAATCGGGCCATCGAAGCCACCGAAGGCGCCCGACTTGATCTTGACCATGTCGCCCTTGTTCAGGCCGATGGTGATTTGAGGCTTCGCTTCGCTGTCCGACATGCGCGACAGGATCGTGTTGACCTCTTGATCGGAGAGCGGCGTGGCTTCACCACGCGTGCCCAGGAAGTCGCGCAGACCATCAATGGTGCGCAGCGTGTCGCGTGCCACCAGAACGCGCGCGTCCTCGAGGTCCTCGATGTCGGCCTGCACCATCAAGTAGCCGGGGTACAGCTTCTTGTTCTTGACGCGCTTCTTGCCCGCCTTCAAATCCGTCACGCGCTCGAACGGCACGAGGATCTGGGGGATGATGTCCGAAACGCCCTTGGTGCGCAGACGCGTCAACGCGTTGCGGGCAATCGAGTCTTCACGACCCGATTGGCATCGAACGAAGTACCACTGCATGGACATGATCAGGTGGCTCCGTTCAGGGGGTTCCGGTGAGGAGGTACATGGTCCAGCGGCCGAGAATCCAGTCGGCACCGGCCAGGAAGACCATCAGGAAGAGCACGGTGCCGAGAACGACGAGGCTGGAGTTAACCGCCTCAGGCATCGTCGGCCAGGTGACCTTATTCAGCTCGGACTCCGTTTCGATCAGCAAGTCCGCTTGACGCGGCTGCTCGAGGAAACGGTAGAGCAGCCACAAGCCACCGGCGAGCACGACGGTGACGATCAACAAACCGGCGTCAAAGTGCAGGCCCAACACAGGCAGCTTGGCCATCGAGGCGACGAGCGGCTTGTTGAGCGCGCCGTATGCCGAGAGCTGCTCGCGCAGCGAGGTGCAGCCGTAGAAGATCAGCAGAGCGAGCGTCCAAAACGCTGCCAGGCGCGCGTAGCGTCCTTGATCTTGCTTGTAGGCCATTGTCTGCTCCTTCTGTTGCTTGCTGGTCTGGCGGGGTGCGCACAGTGCGCGCCCTCTTCGCGGTGGGTGAGACTGGGGCACGCTGGTCCGCCTTTGCGGGAACCGCACGTGCCGTGTCGAGAACTAGGTAGGGCCGGGCTCTAGGTAGGTGCGTGACCTGCCTTAGAGCTTCTTTTCCTTGTGCGGGTGATGGCTCTTGCAGAAGCGGCAGTACTTCGACTTCTCGAGCTTGTACTGCGACTTGAGCCGCTTGTGCGTCGTGTAGTTGCGGTTGCCACACACGGTGCACTCGAGGAAGACGTAGCGTTCTTTGACTTTCATGTCTCGGTCTCGTGCTGGCTGCCCTCCCCTTCAGGGGCTGGCGAGCGAGCGTGTTCGATGTCGGTAGGTGCGCCTTGCGGCGGCACTGTTTCGGCCGGAGTAGGTTTGCTGCCGGAGCAGGCCGCGGCCGGAGCCTCTGGGCTCCGGCCGCGCCATTGAGTCTCTATCAGGCCAGGATCTTCGTGACGACGCCGGCGCCGACCGTGCGGCCACCTTCGCGGATAGCGAAGCGCAGCTGCTCGTCCATGGCGACCTTCGTCAGCAGTTCGACTTCGATCTTGACGTTGTCGCCCGGCATGCACATTTCAGCGCCACCGAGGAGCTTGATCGTGCCGGTCACGTCCGTCGTGCGGAAGTAGAACTGGGGCTTGTAGCCGTCCTTGAAGAACGAGTGGCGACCACCTTCGTCCTTGGTGAGGATGTACACCTCAGCCTCGAACTTGGTGTGCGGCTTGATGGTGCCCGGCTTGGCCACGACCATGCCGCGCTCGAGGGTCGTCTTGTCGACGCCGCGCAGGAGGATACCGACGTTGTCGCCGGCTTCGCCCTGATCGAGTTCCTTCTGGAACATTTCGACGCCGGTGCAGGTCGACTTCAGGATCTCGTCGCGCAGGCCGACGATTTCGACCGGGTCACCGACCTTGACGATACCGCGGTCGATACGACCCGTACCGACGGTGCCGCGACCGGAGATCGAGAAGACGTCTTCCACGCACATGAGGAAGGGCTTGTCGACATCGCGCTGCGGGGTCGGGATGAAGCTGTCGAGGGCGTCCATCAGCTGGTCGATGCAAGCGTTGCCTGCGTCGTCCGCGCCGTTGCTCTCGAGAGCGAGCTTGGCCTGACCACGAATGATCGGGGTCTTGTCGCCCGGGAACTTGTACTTGTTCAAGAGGTCGCGGATTTCCATCTCGACCAGCTCGAGCAGTTCGGCGTCGTCCACCAGGTCAACCTTGTTCAGGAAGACCACGATGTGCGGCACGTTCACCTGACGAGCGAGGAGCACGTGCTCCTTCGTCTGGGGCATCGGGCCGTCAGCGGCCGACACGACGAGGATCGCGCCGTCCATCTGCGCGGCGCCCGTGATCATGTTCTTGACGAAGTCGGCGTGGCCCGGGCAGTCAACGTGCGCGTAGTGACGCGTCGCCGACTCGTACTCGGTGTGCGAAGCCGCGATCGTGACCGTCTTGTCCGAGGAACGAACCGTACCACCCTTGGTGATTTCGGCGTAGCTCTTGACCTTGGTCTTGTAACGATGCGAGGAGCGGGCCGCGAGGGCCGCCGTGAGCGTGCTCTTGCCGTGGTCGATGTGACCGATCGTGCCCACGTTCACGTGTGGCTTGGTCCGCTGGAATTTATCCTTTGCCATGTGTGTTTGGGATCCGTTGCGGGCCGCGTGACCCTTGTCATTCATCCGCCACCCCACCTTGGGGCGCCGGCTGATCGTTTGGTTAGTTGTGGTTTAGGAGTCGGACCGTAGAAGCAGAGCCAGATGGCTCAATTTCTGCGGTTGGTTGAAGTGAGTTGTTAGCGAGGCCCTTCTAGAGCACACAAACGAGAGAGAGGGAAAGAGATGGAGCTGCTGATGGGGATTGAACCCATGGCCTCTTCCTTACCAAGGAAGTGCTCTACCACTGAGCTACAGCAGCACCGCCCACGGCCGCACACAGCCTTTTCAGGCCGGCCATGACCATGGGGTACCAGATACGTGGAGCAGGCACAGAAAAAGGAGCAGGAGAATGGAGCGGGTGATGGGAATCGAACCCACGCGTTCAGCTTGGAAGGCTGACGTTCTACCATTGAACTACACCCGCGCATTGAACTACACCCGCGGGCTAAACCGCAGTCGTACGCAGGAGAGCCATACGCGAATGCTGCTCACACCCAGAACGAGCCCGTTCGCGGCTGATGAGTCCGCAAACTTTGGCGCAAGGCACGCGACACACACGCAGGATGGTGGGGAGAGGCGGATTCGAACCGCCGAAGGCAGAGCCAACGGATTTACAGTCCGTCCCGTTTGACCGCTTCGGTATCTCCCCGCCGTAATTCGTGCGATGCGCATCACGCGTAGCGCCAGCTGGCCGAAGGCCCCGCATTCACATGCGGAGACTGCTTTTCAGCCAGTGCTCGATGCCCAGGTACAAGCGCAGGGCGAAACCTTTGGATCGGCCGCCCCACTCCCTCGAGTCGTCTCGAGAAGGGGTCTCGTTGTCAGGGAGCAACTTCGTCGTCAGCGCCATGGTGTCCGCGGCGCGCGGGGTGCATTGCGAACGTTCCAGCCAGCACAGCAACTGCTTGCAGCCAGCGGCCCGGCTCCAGTGGTGGAGCCAGCGGCGGGACTCGAACCCGCAACCGCCTGATTACAAATCAGGTGCTCTGCCAATTGAGCTACGCTGGCATCCGGGCCCGAGGGCCCGAAGAACCCGCGCAGCCAGTGGCCGGGCGTTCGCCTGCATCTCGCGGCGTCCGCGGGGTGCACGGTGAGGTGCACACCTAGGGCGCCCTTCGACGAAGGGAGCGAAGAGTGTAGAGAAGAAGTCTTGGGGGTCAAGGGGGTAGTGCAAAAATCCGCTCGACCCCCGGCTAGGCGCGCTCAAACCCTCTTCAACGAGGCACGATAGCCCTCGACCGCCCGCTCCACCGCCGGGAACGACACCCCGCCCCACTGCTCCAACCACGCCGACGCCAATTCCAACGCCACCACCGCCTCCCCCACCACGGAGGCCGCAGGCACCGCCGTCGTATCGGAACGCTGCCAGGTTGCGGGCACGGCCTCCAAGGTCTCGAACTCCACCGTCGGCAGGGACTGGCGCAGGGTCGAGATGGGTTTCATGGCCACGCGCAGCACTAAGGCCTCGCCGGTGGTCATCCCTCCTTCGAGGCCGCCGCTACGGTTGGACTGGCGCGCGTACCGGCTCCCCCACGGGCCATCACCCGCAGGACGCCCCTCGATCGGATCGTGGGCGCTGGAGCCGCGTTGGCGCGCGAGGTCGAAGCCAGCCCCGAACTCGACCCCCTTCATGGCCGGAATCGAAAGCACCGCGGCGGCGAGGCGCGAGGTCAAGCGTTGCCCGCCCTGCATGTAGCCGCCGAGGCCGGGCGGGAGACCCAACACCCGGACTTCCCACACGCCGCCGAGGGTATCGCCCTCGGCTTTGGCGGCTTCGATGGCTTGCATGGCGCGTGCATCGAAGTCGGGATCGAACGAGTAGATGGGTGAGGCTGCGCGTGCGGCGGCGCGCTCGGCCGGTGGCAGGTGGAACGCGGCCTCCACGGCGGCAGGTGCGGCGCGGTCCGCGCCCAACTCGACCACATGACCGCACAGTTCGATGCCGAAATGCTCGAGCAGTTGGCGCGCCACTGCGCCCAGTGCTGTGCGGGCGGCGGTCTCGCGCGCGGAGGCACGCTCCAGCACGGCGCGCGGATCGCGGACCTCGTGTTGCAAACAGCCGCCCAGATCGGCATGCCCTGGACGCGGATTGGTCGGCACCGGCAAGCGCTCGATGGTGTGGTCGCGGTTGAGCAGCTGCAGCGCAATCGGTGAGCCCAAGGTCAGCCCCGCCCGCAAGCCGGACAGTACCTGCACGCTATCGCTCTCCAGCTTCATGCGACCGCCGCGCCCGTAGCCGCCTTGACGGCGCGCTAGTTCGGCATCCACACGGCCGATGTCGAGCGCAAAACCACTGGGAAAGCCCTCCAAAATGGCCACCAACGCGGCGCCATGTGACTCACCAGCCGTCGTCCAGCGCAAACCACTCACGAGAGCTCCTCCCAACCGTCTTCGGCTACCGGCTCGTCCACTGATGCATCCGCGTCGGCAGCCACCGCGCCGCCAGCCTCGACGGACTGAGCGAGCTTCAAATCCTGTGCACGCACCAGAGCTTGCGCCACCGCATTGGACAGGCTTGTGAAGTCAAACGGCTTTTTGAGCGTGCCCACAACGCCCTTGATGGCGAGCAGCTGACCGACCAAGACGTCGTCAAGATAACCTGACACAACCAAAGTCGCCGGCATCAGGCCTGCTTGGATGAGCTTGGGCAACTCTTCATCCGCGCGCTCAAGCCCCATCTCGTAGTCGGACAACGCTAGGTCGAAGGCCTCGCCCTTGGCGACCGCCTGCAGCAGCTCTTCGCGCGCCTGCACAAACGAGATAGCGGTGCGCACCTCATGGCCGCTCTTGCGCAGGAGCAACGCGACCAGCGACACGATCTTCTCGTCATTGTCGATCAGGAGTAGCCGCGCCATAGCTCTTTTGTCGCCTGCGTGCGCAGCTAGCGCAAGAGTGCGGCCACCTCAACGGGCCTCAAAGGAAGTGATCTCGTCATAGCCCACCTCCATGGGCTTGCCCCCGAGCAGCACTACTGCGATGCGGCGCTTCTTGTCGAGCTTCTTGACGGGTACGCGCTGGCGCAAGCGCGGCAAGAACACGAACTGCCCTTCTTTGAGCGCGTCGAGGAAGCTCTGCCGCTTCTCCGAGAGGGCCGCGCCAGAGAGATCCGCGTCGACGGCAGCAAGCCCCTCGCTCAGCTCTTTCTTGAGCTGTGCGGGCACTTGTGCCAGCAGTGGTTTGAGACTCTCCAAGCGCTTGCGTCCCGCGGCGACGCGCTCTTCGATGGTGCGTTGGGCTTCGCTCTCCAGCAACTCCGAGCGGCGTGCGAGTGTCTGCTGCTCTTCCACCGCAGCGCGCTTGCTTGCCTCGGCTGTGCGCAACTGTGACTCGGCGGCCGAGCGCAACTCTTCGGCCCGCTCGCGCGCATGGCGCACTTGGGCGAACAGGGCTTCGCGTTCGGAGTCTTTCTTCTCGAGCCGCTCGCGCGCGCGCTCGACCATCTTGGCGGGCAAGCCAAGGCGACGCGCCACCACCAACGCACCTGATTCACCGGGCGTGCCGACAACCAAGCGATAGCGCGGCATGAGCGTTTGCGGGTCGAACTCGACACTAGCGTTCTCGGCGCGCGCCACACGGAAGGCAAACTCCTTGAGCTTGCCGATGTGCGTGGTGGCGATGGTCGGCGCCTTGATGCTGATCATGTGCTCCAACAACGCCTCGGACAGTGCCGCACCTTCATCCGGATCGGTGCCGCCGCCCAGCTCATCCAACAAGACGAGTGTCATTGGATTGACACGCTGCAAGCCTTCGCGAATGCGAGCGAGATGCGAGCTGAAGGTCGACAGGTTCTGCGCGATCTCTTGCTCGTCGCCGATGTCCGCCACAATTCCCTCGAAGAGCGGCAGAGCCGTGCCTTCTCCGCACGGATACGGCAGCCCCATACGTAGCAACAGCACGGCCAAACCCGTGGTTTTCAAGGCCAGTGTCTTGCCGCCCGTGTTTGGGCCCGTGATCAGCAGCAAGTCGAACGCATCACCGAGACGCAAGTCGATCGGCACAACTTCGCTCAGTCGTCCGAGCGCTTGTTGCTCGACGAGCAGCGGGTGCCGCGCTTCCTTGAGCACCAAACCCGCGCGCCCCACGATTGCGGGCATACGGGCCCCCGTGGCGCGTGCGTAGCGCGCCGCAATCAAGGCGAGCTCGAGCTTGCCCACGCGCTCGGCAGACTCGACCAAGGGCGCTTCGTACTCGAGCACCGCGCGCGTCGCTTCCAGATAGACGCGCTCGATCTCGCGGCGCATGTCACTGTCCAAATCCACCAAGCGGTTGCCGAGCAGCACTACCTCGCGCGGCTCGACGAATACTGTCTCGCCCGACTGGGAGCGATCATGCACGATGCCGGCAACGCGCCCCTGGCTCTTGGCACGCACAGCCAGCACAGGCCGTCCGCCGCGACGATGTGGTGCAACATCGGAAAGCACCGCGCGGATCTCCGCTCGCGCCGTGATCGCGCGCAAGGCACTGTCAACTTGTTCGGACACGGCCGACAGTTCCTTCTTGAGCCGCGCCAAGAGCGGCGAGGCCTCATCGCGCACTTGACCACGCTCGTCAATCCACACGTCCAAGCGCTTGACCAGCGCGCTGAAATCGGGCCAACCCACACACAATGCGCCGAGTGCGGGCGCTTCTTTGGCGCTGGCGCGCAACCAATCACCCAAGCGCTCTACAGCAGCAAAGTAACCCAGCAAGGCCGCCAACTCATGTTCGGCCAAGGGCCGACCGGCGGTGTGCACATGCACCAAGCTCGGCAACGGATCGCACACGCCGCCAAAGGCCGGCTCGCTGCCGCGCGCGCACAAGCGCAATGCTTCGGCGCTACGCGCGCAGGCTTCGCGCGCTGCCTCGTCCCCCATGGGCGCCAGTTCACGCAGCGTCCGCAAGCCCAGAGCTGTAGGAGCCAAGCGCTCGAACAACGGCAGAACCTCGTCAAAATTGAGTGCCCGCGCAGCGAAGCGTTCCAAACGCTCGGCGCGTTGCTTGGCACGCGGCTGCATCGCAGCTGCAAGAGCACCTTTGAGTTTGGGATGGGACATCTTGGAGAGAGGGCGCGCAGGAGCGTGGCACGCACTAACGCTGTACGCGCCAAGCGTGCATCGTAACCGCCAATGGGGCGCGCAGCGGGCGCGGAAGCTCCACGCCGGGCAACTCGACCGCCGATCCGCGCACTACGAACGGCACGCGCGCCGCAAAGTGAGCCAACCAAGCACGTTCGGGGCGCTCCTTGAAGTCACTCGGAGTGCTCCACAGCACAAGGTCGCGGTCGGCGCACAAGGCCAGCAGCGCCGTGGCCGCCTCCTTTTCATCCAACACGCGCTCACCAAAGTACGACAGATCCAGCTGTACGTTTGCAGCTTGCTCAAACGCAACGGCGCTGCGACCGCGGGCCAGCAGCTCCAGATTGAGAGTCGCCGGTGACAACTCGCTGGACACACCGATCCACGCCAAACGCGCATCAGGACCAGACACTTGCGCCACGCTGTCCACAATACTTGACAATGCAGCTCGCGGCAGACCCGCCGTGGGTGTGCTGCGCGCTGCTCCCAACCGTGTGCGTTCGTCAAGCACCGAAACTTGGTACGCACGCACCTCAGGCTTGTCGGCTAGCACACCCAACCACGACGCGAGCTGCGCTTGCGCCAGCGGCAGAGGCAAGCCCCACATCAAAAGCACGCCGAGCGCTGCTCGGCCAAAGCGCTGGTACACGACGGCAAAGCCCACGCCGACCAAGGGAGCGAGCGGCGCCAACCACACCAGCTGAAAACGATCGAGGTGGAACGGGTGCACCAGCACCGGCACGACCAAGGCCGCAGCCAGCAGCCACACCTTGCCGCTGCCAGCGCGTCGTACGGCAAGGCACAGACAAGCCAGCACCAGCACCAGCGCCAGCGGATGCCGCACCAAACCACCACTGGCGTACAGCAAGCGTGTGCTCCACGGCGTGGCCACAACCTCGGTGTTGCCTTGCAAGAACCCCAACAACGCTTGACGGTGCTCGGCAGCGCGCTCGAAACCGAACGGCAAGGGCAGCAACCACCACCATACGGCGAGCATGCTGAACGGCAGCACCACACGCCACAGGTGACGGCCTGAGGCGAACAGGCCCACGGTGCGTCCGACCGCGAACCAAACAGTCAGCCACAACGCCGCCGCGGCGAGCAGTCCGTAGTTCCACTTGGCAAAGGGCAAGCACGCGATTGCGATGCCCGCCCACCACTGGGCACGCGTGGAGTTGGGTGCTGCGCACAGCACCAACACGCGCTCCAAAGCCCACAAACACAGCGCTACAAAGGGCAGCTCTAGAAACAGGGTGCTGCCGTAGCTCCACGCTAACGGAGAAGCTGCGACCAACAAGAACGCAGCCGCGCCCGCCACCACGCCGGCCAAGCGTTCCCCACAGCGATACGCAAGCCACGCAGCCAAGCCCAACCACACCGAGCCCAAGGCCCGCGCCAGTGCTTCCGAAACACCCAAGGGCCACTCGATCCACGCCGTCAACCACGGGATCAGCGGTGGGTACTGCGCACAATCATGGAGCGCGTCGAAGTAGCTGCTGGCGTGCCCTTCGCGTAAGGCCAACGCCATGCGGGCCGCGGGCTGTGCGTGATGCATGGCCTCATCCCAGCCCATGCCCGCCGGAGCGCTCAAAGTCAGAGCGTGCGCGAGCGCCAGACACACCGCCAGCACAACGACGACATAGCGCGGCTGTAGGAAGTGCATCGCGTGCGATTCTAGAAGGCCCGCGCGCCGACCTCTACACTCTGGGCGCCATGAGCAGCCACAACGACCACAGCCAGGCCCCCTCCCGCTTTGAAACTCGCGCCATCCACGCTGGCTGGGAACCCGATGAGCACTGTGGCTCGGTGATGCCGCCCGTCTACATGACGAGCACCTACAAGCAGGACGCGCCCGCTAAGCCGCGGGGTGGCTACGAGTACTCGCGCACCAGCAACCCCACGCGCACGGTGTTGCAGGATTGCCTGGCGAGCCTCGAGAACGGCTCGCATGCGCTGTGCTTCAGCTCCGGCCTCGCCGCCACCAATGCGCTGCTCGACCGCCTTGTCCCAGGTGATCATGTGGTCGCGGGCAATGACCTGTATGGCGGCACCTACCGCATTTTCCAGCGTGTTTTCGCGCGCTACGGGATCCGCTTCACCTATGTAGATACCACGGATCTCAAGGCACTAGAGGCCGCCATCGAACCGGCCACCAAGTACGTCTACCTCGAAACGCCCACGAATCCGCTGCTGCGCGTGACCGACATCGCCGCGGCTGCGGCGATCGCCAAGAAGCATGGCAAGTTGACGGTGGTCGACAACACCTTCGCGACGCCCTACTTGCAGCGTCCGCTGGACCTCGGCGCTGACATCGTCTTGCACAGCCTGACCAAGTACCTCGGCGGCCATTCGGATGTGGTCGCGGGAGCGTTAGTGGTCAAGGACGCCAAACTGCGCGACGAGTTGGCCTTCTTCCAAAATGCCGTGGGAGGCACGCCGGGACCGATGGATTGCTTCCTGGTGCTGCGCGGCATCAAGACTCTGGCTGTGCGCATGGATCGCCACGTGCAGAATGCCACGGCCTTGGCCACATGGTTGGAGCGGCATCCGCAAGTGGCGCGCGTCATCTACCCCGGTCTGGCCTCGCACCCGCAGCATGCCTTGGTGCAGCGCCAGATGAAGGCAGCGGGCGGCATGTTGTGCTTCGAATTGAAGGGCACGGTGGCGCAAGCGGATGCGTTCGCGTCGGCCTGCAAGGTGTTCACGCTGGCCGAGTCACTCGGCGGCGTCGAGAGCCTGGTCGAAGTGCCGGCGAGCATGACGCACGCGTCGATTCCGGCCGAAACGCGTCGCGCGCAAGGCCTAGCCGATGGATTGGTGCGCATGTCCGTTGGCCTCGAACACATCGACGACCTGATCGCCGACTGCACGCAAGCCTTGGCAGCTGCTCACGCTGCACGCTGAGTGCAGCGCGTTGTCGATCAGAAGATGCTGTCCGGCTTCGGCGGAACGGGCGGCTGGGCCGGTTGGATCAACGGCGCGGCCGGCTTGGCGATCGGCTTGGGCACCGACTTGGCGGCGGGCTTGACCGGTACCTGACGCTCTTCGCAGACCTTTTCGCGCATGGCGCGGCCGACCTTGAACTTGACCACCTTCTTGGCGGGGACGGCAACTTTCTGAAGGGTGCGCGGATTCTGCGCACGGCGAGCCGCGCGGTCGCGAATCTCGAACACGCCGAACTCGCGGAACTCCAAGCGGTTACCCACAGCGAGCTCGCTGATGATCTCGTCCAAGAACAGCTGGACGATGTCCTTGACGATGACTTTGGTCTGGCCAGTCTGTTCGGCAATCCGATTGACCAGTTCCTTTTTCGTGATCGTTTGGGGGTCCTGATTCATACGAGGAAGAGCTCAGCGAGTCACAGGAGTCCGAAGAGGCGCGCCGTCGCAAGTGTGCAAGGGCTACGGCCGCTACGTCTCTATCATACCTTCAAGTCGCAACTTGCGTCAGTGCTTCGGAATCGAGAATCAAAGTTACGGGCCCGTCGTTGGCCAACTCGACCAGCATTTCGGCCCCAAAACGGCCCTCGTGCACCACTAGGCCGGCCGATTCCAAGTTCCTACGCACCTGGGCAAGGAGTTCTTGTGCTAAGGCGGGCTCCGCGGCCCGGTCAAAGGACGGCCGGCGCCCCTTCTTGTTGTCCGCGGCCAGAGTGAACTGGCTAACCAGCAAGATCGGCCGCTGGAGCTCCAAGGCCGAGAGGTTCATCTTGCCGGCCGCGTCCTCAAAACAGCGCAGGTGCACCAGCTTGTCCGCCATCCAATCGGCTTGGGTCGGACCGTCGCCCTTCATCACGCAGCACAGAACCAGGAGTCCCGGCCCGATTTCACCGGTCGGCACACCCGCGACCGTGACTTTGGCGCGTAGGACGCGCTGCACAACGGCTCTCACGCTACTGCCCCTGCGCGGGCTGTCCCCCACGAGCTGCCACCAGACGCTCGTAGCGGATGCGCGCCCGCGTCGCGCGCAACAGGTCGAGTAGTTGGCCCGAGTTCTCTTGGCTTTCGTACACGCGCAACCACAGCGCTTCGGCAGCCGCAGGGTCGGCCAGCGGACCCTCCAACAGGATGGCTTGTTGCACCAAGGGCAAGAGGTCTTCGGGGGCCGCAGTCGCCGCAGCACGCGCGGAGCGCACCGCCGCTTCGGCATCGCCGCCGGCCTCGGACGCCGCTGCGCGAGCCGTTTCCAAACGCGCCAAATCCACCAACCAAGGATCGACCTGCGCCAACCACTTGCGCGCCTCGGGCACATCGTCTGCGGCCAGCGACAGCAGCGCGAGGTCCAATTCGGCGGCGGCCACGCGCGCCGGATCCATGCGAATGTCGTCGCGCGCACGCTCGAGCCAGCCACGCAGCATCGCCGCGCCTTGAGCCTGCGAACCGTGGCGCGCGGCAATCCACGCCTCAAGCCAATAGGCGTGGCTGTGGCCTGCATCGAGGGCGCGCGCCTTGGAGGCTTCGGCCTTGGCTTCCTCGTAGGCACCCAAGCGCGCCGCACGCGCACCCAGGGCGTAGTGCAACCAGACAGCATCCTCAGGCGGCGGATCGGGCACGGTTGCCGCCTTGGTCAACGCTTCCCATTCCGTCGCATCATCAAGCGCCGCACGCGCAGCCAACAACCAAGCGCGCACATCACCACGCTGACGGGCCTCGAACCACCAACCCTGCGGATCAGGCAAACGCCCTGCAAGGCGCGCCGCTTCGCGTTGCGCATCTTGCATCCACAAGGCGTACATCATGTGGCGCGGATCGTCTTGGTGCAGGTGGGCGAAGATCGCTTGAGCATCGGCTGCACGACCACCGAGCAAGGCTTCGCGGCCCGCGGCAAAAGCCGGGCGTGTCGTGGGGCTGAGTTCGTCCAGCTTGGTCTCGGAGACGGGCATGACGGCAATGGACCGCCCCTTGCAGCTCCAGTGCGGCAGCACGCACGCCAGCGCGCAGACCAGCACAACCGCCCATCCGTTCCAGCGCATGCCTTACTGACCTTCGATCTGACCTTCGATGCGCAAGACGGCTTGACGCACCTCTTGGCCGGTAGCCAGATCCTTGTAGAGCACATCGCCACGCGCCTGCACGACGACGGGCACATTGCCCGGGCGCTCCAGCACCTGCAAGCTGCGCGTGGCCACGATCACCAGCTGGTCGAGCTGGCCGCGGATCTCGCCTTGTCCATTATTTTTTACACGCACCGACTGCAACAAGCCTTCCGGCAAGGTTTGCACGCGCACATCATGCGCCGTCGTATCGGGACGCGTCACCACATGATCCAACAGGCCCGCCGGACCTTCGATGCGCACCTCTTCCGCGAACAACACATTGCGCCCCATGAAGCGCGTGGTCCACGGCTTGGGCGCGGCTTGATTGGGCACCTCTGAGCTTTCGGCAGAGCCACCCGAGGACGATGACTTGCAGCCCGCCATGAGCACGACTGCACAGCACACAAGGTGAGAGATCTTCATCGGAAGGTAGCGCAGATTGCCGGTAGTTGCCCTGTCAAGTTGTTTTGTCACCGCAAGCCGCAGGCCGCGAGAGCCCGGTCCCGCACCGCGACAGCACGCTCACGCGCTTGCGCCGCGCCCCGCGCCAAAATCGCGTCGACCTCGGCCGGGTGACGCAAGTACTCTTCACGCCGGGAACGCGCTTCGGCAAAGCGTGCCTCCATCGCTTCCATCAAGCGCACTTTAAGGTGTCCGTAGCCCGGAGCGCCGGCACCACCCGCGCGAATGCGTTCTTTCCACTGCTCGAGCTCCGTCGCATCGAGGAACAGCTCCAGCAGCTGCACCAGCACGATGCCCTCGGGATCCTTGGGCTCTTCCGGCGGACGCGAGTCGGTCGCCACGGCGTTGATGCGCTTCTTGAGCTCCTTGC
>JBILXQ010000014.1:0-17473 GCA_044378375.1 Planctomycetota bacterium | reverse complement strand
GTCGCCAACACAATCGCCTCCACCGCCTGCGTCCGCGACACCTCGCCGCGCGCGCAAGCCGCCGCCTCCGCGTACCCCAACGCCATCCCAGCCGTAGGCCCGAGCAACCCGCGCACCTGCAAGTCGAGGGCCTCGTTCGGCCAACCGGCGTCGAACATGGCTTCGGTGCGGGCGCGGATGCGGGGCTCGAGTTCGTCCAAGGGCAGGTCCAGCCACAGGAGACGCGCCGGCCGCGCGGGTTGGCTCCATTCGGTCTTGAGGGCACTCGGCGCGTGACCGGTGAGGGCGTGGATCTCCAGCGCGCGCACGAGGCGCATGTGATCGTTGGGGTGGATGCGCAGGGCGCTCGGCGGATCGAGGCGCAGCAGTTCGCCATGCAGGCGCGCAGAGCCTTCGGTCTCCAGTCGGGCGCGCAGCGCGGCGCGGATGGCGGGGTCGCTGGGCAGGCCATCGGAGATCCCGCTCAACAGCACCTTCAAGTACAAGCCCGTACCACCCACAAACAGCGGCCGCGCACCACGCGTCGCCATCTCGGCCAGCACGACTTGGAGGTCGCCCAAGAAGCGCGCCACATCGTACGACTCGCGCGGGTCGACGAGGTCCAGCATGTGGTGGCGCACCGCGGCGCGTTCGGCTGCCGAGGGTTTGGCCGTGCCCACATCCATGCCGCGGTACACCTGCATGGAGTCGAGCGACACCAACTCGTAGCCGTACCGCAGCGCCAAAGCCAAGGCGAGCGCGCTCTTGCCTACAGCTGTGGCCCCGATCACGGCGCGCAGTTCATGCCCCTGCAGTGGGTCGGCTTTGGCGAACGAGGACACGCGCTCACAGGGTAAAGTGTCCTGCGTCGCTATGCACCTGTCCCTACTCTTCCATGTGCTCGCTCTCGCAGGGATCCAGCAAGATGCGCCGCCCCCGCCGGCCGCACCTACGCTGACAGCACCTGCGCCGAACTGGACGGATGTCGATGGCGCAGCGCTCGCCAAGGGCACGCTGCCGGCCTCGACCACAGCCGAAGCGCGCCAAGCGTTCGAGTTGGTGCGGCTTGCGCCGCGCATCAAGCTTGCCGAGCCTTACCCGCTGACAGGCTTCGATCTGCGTGTGGACCTGCGCTACCGCGGCGCGGATGGACAACGCAACGACTTGCCCGAAGCCCAATGGCAGTGGCTCGCTCCGGATTGCATGCGCTTATCGACGGGACGCAAGCGCGAGTTGGTGCGCGGGCCCAAGGGTGATTGGCTCATTGATGCGACGCGCGAACCCGTGGAGACCTTGGAGTTGGGTGTCGCGCGCGAACACCGCCAAGACAAGCGCGCCTTGGATGAGGGCGTGGCGCTCGCTCGCACCGTGCAGACCTTGTTCGATCTGTCACAGCTGCGCGTGCGGCGCTTTGCCTTGGCGCAAGCACCGAGCTGCCCCAACGAGGCTTTGACTGCGCGTGCGCGCGAACTGGGCTGGGCTGTGGTCGAAACGCCGGACCTGCAGGCGCCTGCAGCCGAGGGTCGCGCGGTGCCGACGATGGTGCGTGCGCTGTTGGGCTGGGACAAGACCACGGGCTTGGTTGAGCAAGCGCAACTAGCCGAGCTCAAGCCGGCTCAGGGCACGGAAGCGCCTGTGCAAGGACCTGTCATGGCGCACTTGTCACTGCGGGATCATCGCCTTGTCGACGGCATCTTGGTTCCGCACCAGTTTGCGCTCTTCAGCACGAATGCAGAGGGCAAGCTGCGGGGCGAAGCGGCGATCGACGGCTACTTGCGTTCGGCGACACTCAAGCCGCAATTGGCGCGCGAGAGCTTCGCGCCGCCGGTTGTCAAAAAAAACTGACGCCCGCTTTTCAGCGGCGCTGGAACGCACGTTCCAGATCAGCGATGGCAAAGCGCACGCGCGTCGGGCGACCGTGCACGCAGGTCTGATCCGACAAGAGATCCCGCCCGCGACGCAGCAGTGTTTGCATCTCGTCTTGGGTCAGTTCATCACCGGACATCACCGACGAGCGACAGGCTGCGCGCTGCAAGGCAGCCTCCAACAGGCGCTCGGTGTCGATCCCGCGTTCCTCTTCCAGCAGCGCGATCAAGTCCTTGACCAGAGCGCTGGTGCGCGGCTTCGCCAAACGGGCAGGCAACGAATGCACCGCGATCGTGGCATCACCCAGGGCGGAAAGCTCGATCCCCACTTGCAGCAAGTCTTCTGCGCGCCCCACGAGCAACTGACACTCATGACGCGCCACCTCCACAACATCCGGCACTAGCAAACGCTGCGATTCCAAACCGCCCGCGCGCAGGCGGGCCAAGAGATCCTCGTACTGGATACGCTCATGCAGCGCATGCTGGTCGATGACCTCAAAGCCGTTCTCAATCTCGCGCACCAAGTACGTGCGTGCGACTTGCAACAAGGGACTCAGCGGCGTGACCACACCCCGCGCGGTAACAGCAGGCGGTAGCGGCTGCGGCGTCGGGCGCGGCACAGTCAGCTGCGCAACCTCAAACGGCACACCAGGCGTTTCACGCACCTCCAACAGCAAGGGAGCTGTGCGTTCCTCGCGTCGCAGAGACGCATTCACCATGCCTGCGGCAGGTGTGGCAATGTCACAGCGCGCCACGGCCGTGCGCACATGGTGCACGATGAAACCGAACAGGCGCTTCTCGTCGCGGAAGCGCACCTCGGTCTTGGCCGGATGCACATTCACATCCACGAGGGATGGATCCATGGACAAGTGCAAAAAGGCCACCGGTTGGCGGCTGTCGAACAGGAAACCGCGATAGCCATCCTTCAAGGCGCGTACCAACACCTTGTCGCGCACGGTGCGCCCGTTCAAGAACCACATCTGGCGTCCCGTGTCCCCGCGTGCATACCGCGGCGGGGCCACAAAGCCTGTCAAGGAAACCGGACCGTCGTGGGCTTGCACCTCGACCAAGGCATCCGCGAGCTCGGCACCGAAGGCACGTCGTACGCGGCTACGCAAATCCATGGCAGCTTCTACATCGAACACGCGCTTGCCATCGTGCAGCAACGTGAAGGCCACGCCTTCGTGTGCAAGAGCAATGCGCTGCACCAGGTCCAAGCAGCGCCCAAGTTCGGTCGCGGTGGACTTCAAGAACTTGCGCCGCGCAGGCACATTGAAGAACAAGTCGCGTACCTCGACCAAGGTGCCACGCGCACCGGCAGCGGGCGCAACCGGCGAGACAGAACCACCTTCGCAGCGCACCTCGAATGCACTCGCTTGCGCGGTGCCATCCGTCTCCGATTGACGCGACACGATGCGACAGCGAGCCACGGAACCGATACTGGCCAAGGCTTCACCGCGAAAACCGAGACTGGCGACATGCTCTAGGTCTGAGGGCTCGCGCAGCTTGCTCGTAGCATGACTGGCGAAGGCCAGCTCGAGATCCATCGGCGGCATGCCGCCCCCATCGTCGGTGATGCGCACCAAGCGCACGCCACCTTCCTCCAACTCGATGCGCACACTGCGGGCACCAGCATCGAGTGCATTCTCCACCAACTCCTTGACCACGGAAGCGGGACGCTCGACCACCTCGCCTGCAGCGATTTGGTCGACGACTAACGCGTCAAGGACGCGGATCTTGCCGGCTGCTTGGCCGTCTGCGGAGATGCTATCCACCGCACGATGGTACCAAGTGCAAGGCCTACGCGATCAAGGCACCGGGCGGTAGACGCTGGTCTTATCCAACTGTACACGCGTCCACTTGTCATCCACGTTGAGCGTGCTCTCCGAGCCGCCGAGGAAGAACCAGCCATCGGGTCGCATCTGCTTGCGCACACGACGCAGGATGTCACGCTTCGTCTCCAGCGAGAAGTAGATCAGGACGTTGCGCATGAACACGATGTCCATCTGTGGCCACGCGGGGAAGGGTCGCGCCAAGTTGACCTCTACAAACTCGATCATTGAGCGCACCTGTGGCTTCAGCTGCCACTCGGCGCCAGCCTTGTCGAAGTACTTGACCAAGTACTTAGCTGGCAAGCCGCGGTTGACTTCCAACTGCGAGTAGCGCCCCTCACGGCAGCGCGCCAACATCGCTGGCGCGATGTCACTGGCCACGAAGCGCAGCTTCCACTGCTGCAGCTGCGGGAAGTGTTCCAACAGCGTCATGGCCACAGTGTAGGGCTCTTGACCGCTGCTCGCGGCTGCACACCACAAGTTCAAACTGCGCTCATTCGCGCGTGCGCGCATCAACTCGGGGATGATGGTGGTGCGCAGCGCTTCAAACGGATGCATGTCGCGAAAGAACGAGGTCTCGTTCGTCGTCATCGCCTCAACGACCCGACCTACCAAGGGCGAGCGCGGATCATCATGCACACGACGCAAAAGTTCCGCGACCGAGGCACAACCGGCTGTACGAGCCACCGGTGTGAGGCGTGATTCCGCCAGGTACTCCTTGCCTGTATCGAGCACGATGGCCGCGTGCTTCGAGACGAGTCCTTGAAGGATGGCGAACTCACTGCTGTCGATGGGCATAAGGGGCTCGTGTACGGGGCTCGTGGTTGCTGAGATCGTTGGGAATGGGAACGCGCACGCAGCGCGCTCAGGCGCCACTTCCGGCGATGTTGAGCTTGTCGAGAATCACATCGCGCGTGAAGGGCTTCATGACGAACTCATCTGCACCGGCCTCCAGCGCACGACGTACATAGTCCATGTCTGTCTCGGTGGTGACCATCACCAAGCATGTGCCTGCATACTCCGGCTTGGTGCGCAAGGCTTCGACAAACTGCAGGCCGTTCATGACGGGCATGTTCCAATCGACAGTGGCGAGGTCCACGCCGCCCAATTCGTCGATCTTGGCAAGCGCTTGCTGGCCATCTTCAGCCTCATGTACCTCGAACGAGAGGTCAGCGAGGATCTGACGGATGATCGAGCGCACAGCGCGCGAGTCATCAATGACCAGCGCACGCGGACGCCGAGTCGTGCCCTGCTCCGGTAGGTTCATGCTGCATCACTCCGTACGTCGCACAAGAGAGCCTTGTCAGCGTCCAAGACGAGCAAGAGTCCCTTCTCCAACTTGTAGACACCGGAGATGAGCTCGCGGGCCACTCCTTTGAGCGTGCGCGGCGCGGGCTCCCAAGCCTCATCGGACACCTCCAGCACATCACCAATGTCATCCACAAGCAGGCTGACGGCGCCATCATCGCGGCGCAACACCACGTTCATGGGCAACTGGTCCTCCGCTCGCTCGGGCAAGCCCAAACGCCGACGCATGTCAATGGCTGTCACGATCTGTCCGCGTAGGTTGATCAACCCGCGCACATCTTGTGAGGCCAGAGGCACACGCGTCATCTCCTGATAGCGGATGACTTCCTGGATGCGTTGCACAGGCACACCGAGGAACAGGTCCCCGATCGTGAAGGTGCAGAATTGCTCGATAACGCTCATGATCAGCAGCTCCTCGCCAGTTCCGCGGCGCTTTCCGCAAAGTCGGGATCCACACGGAGGATCAGTGCCTCCATGTCAAGAATGTCTGTCACCTTGCCCTGGATGACCGCCGTGCCCAACAGGCCCGAGTTGCGGCCACCTGGGCGCAAGGTGTACGCCTCCGCGACGATGTCGAGGATGCGATCCACCACAAGGCCGATGCTGCGACCATGCGAGGTGTAGACCACCACTTGCAAGCTGGTTGTGTCAGACGCTTCCGTGCCGTAGCAACCGAGCGCCTCAGCCAACGGATAGAGTTGCAGGATCTCGTTGCGGTACTGAACCACATCGCGGCCGTTGCTGCGCTCGATCGTCGTGCGCGGGAACTCCTCCAGCCGCGCCACAGCCGACAGCGGGATGCCCACACGGCGGTCCACGCCTAGACGGAAGAGCAACAGCGCGCTCTTGTCTTCGCCGTCCGCATTCTTCGCGGCATCGGCCGCCTGCGCGTTCTTCGCGGCCACCTTGGACCCAACGACTCCACCGCGCGTAGCAATGCCCATCACATCCAGGATCAAGGCCACCTTGCCATCGCCCATGATCGTCGCGCCGGCATAGCACGAAAGGCCCTTGAGCTGTTTACCCAAAGGCTTGACCACGATCTCTTCGGTGTCGTTGATGTCGTCCACGAGCAGACCGAAGGTCGTTTGGTCTGCTTGCAGCACCACGATGTTCGCTGCTTCCGTTGCACTGCCCCCGCGACCGAGCTTCTTGCGGGCCACGCCCAGTTCGGCGCCCAAATCCACCAACGGCAACAAGTTGCCACGCAAGCGATAGACCGGCACACCGTCGACCATCTCAATCGCCGAACCCAGGTTTTCGGGCTCCACACGCACCAGCTCCAGCAGCGACACCTGCGGAATCGCATAGCGATCGCCGCCACAGTTCACCAGCAAGGCCGGGATGATCGCCAAGGTCAGCGGAATCTTGATGCGGAAGGTGGTGCTCTGGCCGCGCACGGTGGAGACATCCACGGCGCCGCCGATCTTCTCGATGTTGGTCTTGACCACATCCATGCCCACGCCGCGACCTGAGACATTGGTCACTTGCGCAGCAGTCGAGAAGCCCGGCGCGAAGATGTGCATGATGCACTCGCGCTCCGACAGCCGGGCCGCTTGTTCGGCCGGCAGGAGATTCTTCTCCACGATCTTGGCGCGCACACGTTCGACATCGATGCCGCCACCGTCGTCGTTGATCTCGATGTTGACTTGGCCGCCTTCGTGGAAGGCGCGCATCAAGATGCGACCTTCGCGCGCCTTGCCGGCCGCCACGCGCTTCTCCGGTGTCTCGACGCCGTGGTCAATGCTGTTGCGCACAATGTGCGTCAACGGATCTTTGATGGCTTCAATGATGGTCTTGTCGAGCTCGGTGTCCTTGCCTTCCATCTCGAGGCGGACTTCCTTGCCACACATCTTGGCCAGATCGCGCACCACCCGCGGGAACTTTGCCCACACATTGCCGATCGGCTGCATGCGCGTCTTCATGACACCCTCTTGCAGCTCGGTGGTGACACGATTGAGGCGCTGTGTCGTAGCACCGATCAACGAGTCACTCTCTTGCGCCGTGTGCTGCAAGATCTGGTTGCGGGCCAAGACCAGTTCGCCCACCAAATTCATCAAGCGATCGAGCAGCACCACATCGACGCGGATGTTGGATTCGCTGATGGCACCGCCTTGCTTGTCCCCTTCACTCTCAGCGCGCTCCTCTGTCTTCGCAGGCGCAGGTGCAGGCGTGGGCGTGGATACCAAGGCCGCGGCCACCTCGTCACGATCGCGGCGCGCCTTGACGAGCGGCTGTGTTGCAGCGGGCGCGGCGGCTGCCGCCGGCGCGGGCTTGGATGCGCCCTCTTGCAGTTGCGATAGGAGCGCCTTCAGCGCCGTCCAATCGTTGTCGCCTTCCGAGCCCGACTGCTCAATCGCGCCAAGCATCTGACGTACTGCATCCACGAGCTTGAGCAAGCCCGTGGCGATGTCGTCGTTCATCTCGAGCTTGCCGTCACGCAAACGCGACAGCAGGTTCTCACCCACATGGGTCACTCCTTCGAGTTGACCGAAACCAAGGAAACCGCAGGTACCCTTGATCGTGTGGATGGTGCGGAAGATGCTCGCGAGCGTCTCCGGTGCACGAGGATTCTCTTCCAGCGTGATCAGATCCGTGTCGAGCCGGTCGAGGTTCTCGTAGCTCTCCACGAGGAACTCGCGTACAGCATCGTCCAAGTCGCTCATAGTGGTGGCGCGCCGCGGCGTGAAGCCGCAGGCCTTCGCAGGTGGTGCAGGGTGGTGGTGGTGACGCGGCACGGTCGCGCCCAAGGAGCAACCGGTCCACGCACCGTCCATCGGCCCCTGATCGCGCAGTCTTGAGCGCGAGCGCCGCGATGTCAGCGAAATGGGACAACCCTACGACCTCGGGCGTAGGAAGAGCCTTCTGGGGCCCTGCGCCGTCTCAGCGCGGACGCGCTACGCCGTCACGGCGGTGACGCAGCGCAAACGCCACGAGATCGGCCACATCAACTTCCACACCACTGCGCGAACGGCGCTCAAGGCGAGCTAGATCCAACAGTTGGGCCCGCCATTGCGCCGCACTGCGCGTGCGCAAGCGCAACTCGAACTCATCGCGCGCGCGCGGATTGGGCGGCACGCCAGCCAACTGCGCTGCGGCCTCGACCGTGCCACCGCGTTCCAACACGGTTGCACCGGCACACGACTGGCGCAACTTGCCGCGCAAAGCCCCAAACAACACAGCCAACAAGGCTTGCTTGTCCACCTCGCGCGCGCCATCGGAGCCACGGAAGCCGTGGCTGAACAGCGACTCCACACCGGCCACAGAGGCTTTGCCATCGCCACGCGCCAAGTCTTCCGCGACTTGAAACGGTGAAGCACCACTGGACCAACCCACCACACTCTTCAAGCCTTCGTTGCCGCGCGCCTTGGCACGCAGCAGCGCTGCATCCACCGCTTGCAGATCGTTGCCGCAGGCCGCGGCGATCCACACGCACTCTTCGGCCGACACTTTGAGTGCATGCAGACGCGCGCGTGCCATGGTCCATTGCGCCAGCTCCGTCTCACGCGGATCCGGCTTCCACGGCGGCGGTGTGTCGTACAGCTTGCGACAATCGATCAGTACTCCACCGCAACCCAAGACTGCTTTGGCCAGCTTGGAGTCGGCCCGCAGACCTTCGGCCTCCACCACGAGCAAGCCGTCTTTCTCGCTCTCAAGGTGTGCAATCGCGCAGCGCACAAAGACAGCATCGTCCTTGTCGTCCTTCTTCAAGAGCGGTGTGGCCTCGCGCACGATGATGGCCCGCGCTGCCGCAAACATGGGCGGAGCAAGCAGCTCGTCCGTCAAAGCACCGATGCGAAAGTCCGGATCGCGCGTGTCGTGCCGGCACAGCTCAAGGCCCTGCTTGCCCGCGGCCTCGACCACCATCCGCACACTCTCATCGCGGAACCAATGCTCTTCGCCCTTGAGCAAGACCGCGCGCGGCAGCCGGCCTTGCTCGACTTGAGCACGCAAGGCAGCTACCGCTTCGGGCGGCGACGGCACACGCGGCTTCTTGGCTTGCGAGCTCACGGTGACGATTCTACCGCGCGCCTCGATCAGGTGCGCCTAGACCCAGCCGGAGTAGTGCAACCAAACTCCGGCACACAGCACCACGCTGACCCAACCATTGGCCGTGAAAAAGGCGGCATTCACACGCGAGAGGTCGTCGTGCTTCACAATCGAGTGCTCCCACACCAACAAGCCAGTAGCCAGCGCCAGTGCCAGCCACCACGTCCACACGAAGCCGGCACTCAGGCCGGTGCCTACAAAGCAGGCTACGGCCAGTGCATGCAAAGCGCGCGACATCCACAAGGCGCGCTGCACACCGAGCTTGGCGGGCACGGAGTGCAAGCCGCTCTGCTTGTCGAAGTCGGCGTCTTGGCAGGCATAGATGAGGTCGAAGCCTGTTACCCAGCACAGCACGCCGGCAGCGAGCCACACGACGGCTTCGAAGCCCGGGCCCAGCTCGCCGCGCACCGCGATCCACGCACCACCTGGTGCAATCGCCAACGCCACGCCGAGCACAAAGTGCGCAGCGGCACTGATGCGCTTCATGTACGAGTACCCGAGCAGCACCACCAACACCGGGACTGCCAGCCAACCAGCCAGCGGATTCAGCAGCCACGCAGCGGCCACAAACACCAGCGCAGCCAGCACCGTGGCGGCGAGCACCACGGGTGCGGCCAAACGCCCTGCAGGCAACTCGCGCGTGCGTGTGCGCGGGTTGGCTGCATCCACCACACGATCGGCCCAACGATTGAAGGCCATCGCAGCCGTGCGCGCGGCAACGGCGCACAGCACGATCAAGCCCATGGTGCGCCAACTAGGCATACCTTGCGCAGCCATGAACGCGCCGGCGAGGGCAAAGGGCAAGGCGAAGATCGAGTGCGAGAACCGCACCAGTGACAGCCAGTCCCGCAACTGCCCGACACTACTCATGCGTCGGCACTTCCAGTCGAAGGACCACTTGTCTCGCCGCGCGTGATGCCCTCATCTTCGGGCGGGCGCGATTGTTCAGCCGATTTGACATCCAAGCCTTTCCAGCGCGCGCCAACAGCATTCTCCACCCCCAAACGATCGAGGATCTTGCCCACCACATGGTTCACCAAGTCCTCTTTGGTCTTCGGGCGATGATAGAAGCCAGGCATCGCCGGCAGCACGATGGCACCCAACTTCGCCAAGCGCAGCATGTTCTCCAAGTGCACGATCGAGAGCGGCGTCTCCCGCGGCACGATCAACAACTTGCGACCTTCCTTGAGCGCCACATCGGCGGCGCGTTCCACAAGGTTCGAAGAGAAGCCCACCGACACGCGCGCCATCGTGCCCATGCTGCACGGACAGATGATGACGCCACCAGTCAACGCAGTGCCCGACGACGGTGGTGCTTCGATGGCATCACTGCCGAACACGCGCACCTTGCTGGCGCGTTCGGCACCGATCCACGCAGGCAAAGCGGCCTTCAACAGCTCGCCACGCGCACCGGGGTCTAGACCCAACTCGTGGCGCATGACCTTGGCCGCGGCTTCGGTGATTGCGATGTCGACCTCATGCCCGCAGTCCACCAAGGCCTTGAGCAAAGCCTCTGCGTAAGGATGACCGGAGGCCCCAGTGATGCCGAGGAAGTAGCGCGTCATGCTGTCCTTTCAGAGGAAAACGCCGGGTGAGGCGCCGATCAAGAGCAGTGCGTTGACGGTGGCGTGGCACCAGGCCGCTACACCGACTCCACGCCAAGCGTACAGCACTGCCAGCAAGATGCCGGACAGGGTGCGCCAGGCGAACAAGGCCGCATCAAAGTGCTCGCCACCCCGGCCAAAGAGGCCGTTGACGGCCGACAGATGCGAGGCGGCGAAGAGCAAGGCCACGGGCACCATGGCTGTCGACCAAGCCAACGCACGACCGGCACGGCCTGTGCCGGCCAAGGGTGCCAAGTAGCGCGCGGCGACACGCGCACCTAGCGCAAGGAGCACCACGCGAAAGAGCAACTCCTCCCACGCCGCACCACCGCAGGCGATGCCCACCAAAGCCATGTCTGGAATGGGCGGCAAGGCCGTGGACAACAACGCACGCGGCACCGGTGCATCCAGCAGCGCATGCAGAGCGAGTGCGGCGGGCCCGAAGACCAGTGCCCACGCAGCCCCTTCGGCAATGACGCGCGCCGTGCGCTGCACCAGAGCATAGTCGGGTGCGTACAAGCGCCACACGCATGCGAACGCCATGACCAGCAGTGCAATGCGGCGCGCCAACAACTCGTACTCGCCCAACGCGCGCAACGGCAGCGTGAGCAGCATCTCCGCGCTGTTGCGCCAAGCACCGCCCGTAGAAGCAGTAGCCGCTTCGTACGCCAACAACAACGGCACGCAAGCCAACAGACCCAGCGGCAAGTCGCGGGCAAACCAAGACGCTGCGGGTGCGTCCGGAGTTGCTTCCTTCTCGCGCGCCATGGACTCAGGCACCTTTGTGGGCACCCGCCGGCACACGCCCCACATGCAGGCACGCAATGCCGCGCGTGAGGAGCGTCCACTCGACCTGCTCCAAGCCTGCAGCGCGCATCTCGCTTGCGAACTGCTCAGGTGCCGGCCACGCGAGCACCGTGCGCGGCAAGTACTCGTAAGCTTCTTTGTCCTTCGACACCATCCGGCCGATGAACGGCAACAAGCGCGTGAAGTAGAAGCGATACAAGCGGCCCAAGAGCGCTCCGGGGGGCATGCTGAACTCGAGCACAATCACGCGCCCGCCAGGCCGCGCGACGCGCACCAGCTCGCGCAAAGCCCCCATGCGATCGGCCACATTGCGGATGCCAAAGGCAATCGTGGCCACATCGCAACTGGCTGTCGCCGCGGGCAACTGCATCGCATCGCCACGCGCAAACCGCGTATCCAATCCAGCGCGTCCAGCCTTTTTGACAGCGCGCTCGAGCATGGGCGCGGTGAAGTCCACACCCACCACGCGCGCGCCGTGACGGGAATACAACAAGGCCACATCGCCCGTGCCGCAGCACACATCCAACACATCGCGGCCGCGCACCTCACCCGAGGCCGCCAGCATGCGTTTGCGCCAGCGCTGGTCGATACCAAGGGACAAGGTCCGATTGAGCAAGTCGTACACACCCGCAATGCGGGCAAACATCGACTCGACTTGTACGGGATCGGGCATGAGGTCGTACAGGGTAGGTTCTGCGCACCTTCACCGCGAGCCTCGCGCGGACCTCGCACGATCAATACCGCAGCAGTTCGTGCACAAACACAGGAGGCGCCGCATGTGCGACGCCTCCTGCTCAAACAAGGCCTTGCGGCGCGCGTCTTACTGGCGGAAGTAATCCGCCAAGAACGTCACGTTCGGAGCCGGAATCGACTGCACGCCCGTCACGAACGGGTTGGTGTCGATGCGCTGGCCGACGGCGAAGTCCACCACGTCGATGCTGCCGTTACCCGAGGTAGCGTTCGGCACGGCGACGAAGAGGTACTTGGCTTCCGATGCGTTCTGGATGGCGTTGCAGAAGCCGCGCACGATGGCCTTGCCGTTGGCAAGGATCGGCGTGCCGGCGCTGAACGGCGTGAAGAAGTTCGTCACCGCCGACACCGTGCGTTGGTTGTCAAACGCGATGTCGACCGGGATACCCGACAACTGACCGGCGGTCGAGCTGAGCGACACCTGCACACCAAAGGCGAGGTCGCGCAACTGCGGCGTGAGGAACGACTGGCTGTTCAAAGCCAGCTGACCCTGCACACCCGACACCGGCACGAACTTCGACACGGCGCCTACACCCGTCGAACCAGCATTGCCGTTGATGATCGGACCTTCGTGCACGATCCAGACCGCACCACGCAAGTCGACGGGGTCGAGCTGCATCGTCTTCGGCTGCTGGAAGGTCTCGGTGCTGATGCCGATGATGTCGTCGTAACCCCAACCGTTCACCGTGTTCGGGCCCGACTCCATGATGGCGACGCGACCGTTGCGGTTCAGGATGTAGGCGAAGTAGACGTTGCGGTTGAAGCCGAAGCACGGTTGACGCTGCGTGATCGCAACTTCAAACGGCTGGCTCAGCTGCGAACGGACCACCTTGCGCACCGTCAGCGACAGGGCCGAGATGATCGAGACCGTGTTCTCGCCCTCGTTGGCGACGAGGATGTCCTCGTTGCCACCGTCCCACGCGATGCCGCGCGGGCGCAGGCCGACCACCGTCTGCGACGTGACCTCGTTGAAGGTCGACGACTGCGGGTTGATGTCGACAAAGGTCACCAGGTTCGACAGCTGGTTCGAAACGGCGAGGGTACGCACGTTCGGATCCATCGCCATCGAGGTCGGGTCGAACACCGAAATGCGGTCGATGACCGTCATGCGGTTGCTGTTCAACACCACGATCTCGCGGCGACCGCGGTCGATCACATACAGGTACTGACCGATCTGCTGGCGGACTTGGAAGTCGGCGCACAGGTTGACCGTGGCCTGCGGCAGCGATGGTCCGAGGAAGAAGCTGTTCTGCTCGGGCGAGAGCAAGCCCGAGGGCGGCACGCCTTCGAGCGGACGACCGAAGTAGTCACCCGGCGTCAACAGGTTCGTCAAACCGGCGCAGGTCGGCGCCGTGCACAAACCACCTGCCATCGGGTTCGGCTGCGAGTCGATCGAGGTCGGCTCTTGGCCACCGATGAACGGCGTGATGCACAACGGCGGGAAGGTCAGCGGCGGAGGGTTCGGGTGCGGGGCCCAACCCATCAAGTTCTCGAAACCATCGAGCACCGTGCCGAACTGGCCGGCTTGCGTCGGGCCCATGGTGTTGCCCGTTTGACCGTTCAACACCGGCGAGATGCGCTTCTTACCGGTCAAGGCGCAGATGTTGCCGCCGTTCGCCTGGCAGCCGAACGGAGCCGGACCGTTGTTGAACACGCTGTCCAAACCACGGCCGATCATCATGTCCCCCACGCTCGTCAGAATCGGAGCGCGCACGACGAGGTCCGACAGCGAGCTGTCGCGAGCCAGCGTGAACACACCCGAGCTGCCACCGTTGATGGTGCAGGTACCGGGGAAGAGCTGCGGGCGCATGACCGAGCCCTGCTGCTTGACATTGGGGTTGTTCGGGAAGTTCGAACGACCTGCGGCAAAGGTCTGGTAGGTCGAGTCAAACTCGGGGTTGCCGGTCGACTGACCGAAGCCGTTCAAGTCGATGATCGACAAGCCCGGCGAAGCACCCAAGCGACCGGCGTACACCACATCGGGCGTCACCGGCACGTTGACGATGCCCGGGCCTTCGCCCGTGGTGAAGTTCGTGAACGGACCCGTCGTGTTGGCGTTCTGAGTGGTCAGGTCCAACACCACATTGGTGGAGATGGCCACGTCGACGCGGTTGTACACGCCACACTGCTGGTCCGACGGACCACTGCCCGGGAAGATGTAGCCCGGCAACAGCTCGAACGACGAGAAGTCGTAGATCGAGAGCGGACGCACCGCGAAGGGCATCGTCACACGCGCCGAGGGCGGACCATACTGCAGGAGGATTGCGGGAGACACCGCAGGTGTGTTGCCCACGAGCACGCCCAGCGACAACGGCTGGATCGGCTCGGTGAAGTCCACGCGAATCGCCGTTTGGGGATCCACGTTCTGGTCACCACCACCCGGGGTCACGGCCGGACGCACGATCGGCGGCGGCGTTTGGCCCACTTCGGGCGGGATGGTGTCCGGACCCACGGTCGTCGCAGCCACGCCCGAGGTCGGCACATTGCGACCATTGGTGCCACGCACCGCTTGTGTGATGCGCACCTTCAGCTGCAAACCAGCCGGGAAGGTTTCCGGAGTCGCGAGGTTGCCGTCCGTGTCGGCCACGAACACCACCGACTTCGGCGACACGAGCTTCTCGTAACCGCTGAAGGTCGAGCCGAGGCCGGGGTAGCCCAAGCCGGGCAGGTTGCCGTCGACGGGTTCCGGCACGAAGTTACCCGTGCCTGCGTCCTTGCGCACCCACAACTGCAAGGGCAGCAGCGGCGGCGAACCGGCCGCAATACCCGCGTAGGTCGCGGCGTAGGAGCTGCCATTCGACTCGATACCCACAAACACGCGGGCGCGCACCGGCAGCGTTTGGCCGGTCTGCGGATTCAAGCCAATGAGCGTGATGGCACCCGTCAAACCGTCGGCCGTTTGCGCCGCCGGCGAGGGATCCAAAATCGAATTGATGTCGACCGCTTCCGTGAACTCGCACAGCAGGAAGTGGTTGCCCGTCGCACCGCTCGGCAGCGTCGCCGATGTGGGGAACTGCGGCGCAGGACGCACCGGGTTGTTCGAGCGCAGGTTGTTGTTCAGATCGGATTCGCTGCGGATCGACACCAGATTGGTCGTCGGCTGGCCATCGGCATTCAGCGCGAAAATCTGGTACGGCAGCAACTGGCCGAAGCCGTTGGAGACCTGCGAAATCTGCGGCGTCGGCTCCGGCGGCGGGCTCGAGTCGAGGACACCACCGCAGGAAGGCACCAACAAAGGCACCGTCAGGGCCACGCAAAGGCCTGCACCAGATAGGCCGGCGCCAAATGCACGGGAGCCTAATGCAGGGGCGGTCGAGGTAGCCGTCAGCTGGTCGCTGTTCAGCCGGTCGCTGTGTTGCATCGCTGTGGATCGGTTCTGTGATGTCAGTCTCGCGAACGGCTCGAGGCGTAGCCTCGACCCTCGCGAGCGGGGGGGCGATAAGGTGGAACAGGATGCCAAGTCGCGCGCCGCTGGGAAAGAGGCTGGTCGCGAAAGGACGGCCCGAACCTGTCGGAGCCATCCCCCCTAGCCCGCGCCGCAGGGCCCTCCGGCCTGCAGTCGAGCTAGGGCTTGTCACCTCATTCCGGAGGGGCAAGTTTCGTGCCGACCTCCTTGCGGGGTCAGCGGCCTCTTCTACCCCACCTATCTGGGGTGGTTTCGATCAGCCAGCAAGAGCTTCTGTGTGCGTTGCCGCACACGGGCAGCGCGGGTGCTAGGATCCCGCGCGAAGCTTCGACCGCAGACCATGACCCGCAGCGACCACATCTACGACCCGCACGCCTTGGAAGACACCGGCGCGGAAGGCGGCAGCGCTGTCATCGAGCGGGACCTTGAGGCTTCGCTGCGCCCGGCCCGCCTGGATGAGTTTGTGGGCCAGGCGCGCCTGCTGGACAACTTGCGCATCGCCATCGCCGCCACCAAAGGCCGCGACGAGCCGCTCGACCATGTGCTGTTCTCGGGCCCTCCGGGCTTGGGCAAGACCTCGCTGGCGCGTGTGTTGGCCACGGAACTCGGCACGCGCATGGTCGCGACTAGCGGGCCCGCCTTGGAGAAGCCGCGCGACCTGGTCGGCATTCTGACGCAGCTCCAAAAGGGCGAGGTGCTCTTCATCGACGAAGTCCACCGTGTGCCCGCGCAAGTCGAGGAGTACCTCTACACCGCCATGGAGGACTTCCAGATCGACTTCACCATCGATCAAGGTCCGCACGCGCGCGTGGTGCCGCTGTCGCTGCGACCGTTCACGCTGGTGGGCGCGACCACGCGTGAAGGACTTTTGACAGCCCCCTTCCGCGCGCGCTTTGGCATCTCGGAGCGCTTGGAGCTGTACACGCCCGAGGAATTGCAGCGCATTCTGCTGCGCTCCAGCGGGATTCTTGGTGTCGAGCTGACGGAACAAGCAGCGCGTTTTGTGGCCGAGCGTTCGCGCGGCACACCGCGCATTGCCAATCGGTTCCTGCGCCGCGTGCGCGACTTGACGCAAGTGCGCAACCTTGCGCGCGCCGAGCTCGCAACCGCGCGCGAAGCACTCGAGCGCATGGGTGTGGACGAGCACGGCCTTGAGGAACTCGACCGTCGCGTCTTGCGCGTGTTGGCGGATGCTGGTGGCGCGCCTGTGGGCCTCAAGACGATTGCAGCCGCAGTCGGCGAAGCCGAGGACACCATCGAAGAAGTCTTCGAGCCGCAGTTGTTGCGCTTGGGTTGCATCCTCAAAACGCCGCGCGGTCGTTGCATCACACCGCGCGGTTGCGCGGTGTTGGGATTGCCTGCGCCGTGAGTGCTGCAGCCCCCACTCCGCTCGCGTCCTTTGCGCGCGCGGGCTTCGGCTTTGAGCTACTGCACGAAGACCGCGGCTCACGCGCGCGTCGCGGACGCTTCCTGACTCCGCATGGTGTGGTGGAAACGCCGGCCTTCATGCCCGTGGGCACCAAAGGCACGGTCAAAGGCGTCTTTCCGCGTGATTTGAAGGCAGTGGGATCAACGATGATCCTTGCCAACACCTATCACCTGCACTTGCGCCCAGGCGAAGACTTGGTGGCGCAGCTCGGTGGATTGCATCGCTTGATGGATTGGGACGGCCCGATCTTGACGGACTCTGGTGGCTACCAGGTCTTCAGCCTCGGACACCTGACCAAGATCGACGAGGACGGTGTCTCGACGCGCAGCATTGTAGATGGCTCGCCGCTGCGCTTGGATCCCGAGCGCGCGGTGCGCATCCAGGCCAAGCTCGGCGCCGATGTGCAGATGGCCTTTGACCATTGCCCTGCGGATCCGACGAAT
>JBILXQ010000013.1:0-17475 GCA_044378375.1 Planctomycetota bacterium | reverse complement strand
AGACAGCGACTCTTCATTCGCACGCAACATGCCCATCTTCTTGCGCACGCTGCGAATGTCGTCCTTCTTGCCTGTCAGGAACAACCAACCAGGTCCTGCGCCAAAGCGCTTGGCGTACTCGGCCAGTACCTCGGGCGTGTCGACCTCAGGGTCGACCGAGATGGAGTAGAAGAACACATCTTTGCCCATGCGCTCCTTGAGGACTTCATAGACCTCCGCGAGCTTGGCGCTCGCCAGCGGACACGCGTCCGGGCAGCTGGTGTAGATGAAGTTCACAAGTACGATCTTGTCCTTCATCATGTCGTCAAAGAAGCGCAGCGATTGCCCGTTGTGGGCCTTCAGCTCGCAGTTCGGGAAGTAGTCGGCCCCCCAACGATCGCCAGACATCACCGGCGTCGCGGCAGGCTTGGCAGCCTGCGTAGGCTTGGTGTCAAGCGCGTTGGACAAGCTGGCTGTCGCCAACATCGCGCCGAGGAGTAGAGAGAGTTGCGTGGAGACTCGCATGGGACTTGTGGGTTAGGTCTAGTAGAGAGAGAAGGTGTAGGAGACGAGAGAGAGCGCTCAGCGCCGCGTGCCCGATCGACACGCGGCGCCTTGCACAGCAGCTATCAGGGCAAGCGTGTGAACGGCACACCCGGCAAGTCTGCGCCGCCATCAACGCGCAGGCTGACCATCGTTGCGTTCAGCGGCGGACGAGCGCCCGCCACATTGCGCACCAGGAAGGTGCCATCGTCGGCCACCGTCGCTTCGCCGATGCGGCTACCACCGCCCACGGCCGAACCGATGAAGGCCCGCACACGCGGACGACCGTTGGGGTTTGCCACGCTGCCGCGGATACGCCAACCTTGCGTTTCGGAGTACTCCGCAGCCTCGATGGTGAGTTCACGGTGCAAGAACGGGCTTTCCGGACCGTTGCCGACGCCCGTGCGGGCTAGCGGCAGCGAGTGCGACGGCAAGTAGGTCGTGCCATCCCAACCCGGCATCGGTGCGGGGAAGGGCACCGTCTGGCCGGGATGCTCAATGTCCCAGCGCAACAGCATCGCCGTGTCTTCGTGGGTCGTGTTGTGGCAGTGCTCCACGTACGAACCAGCGAACTCGCGGAAGCGGATGGCCACTTCGATCTCGGCCCACGACTCCGGTCCACCGCCCACGCGGAACACATCTTTGCGTGCCCAGCGCAAGTACGGCGGCGGCTGTTGGCCATTGATCGACAGGATCATCGCTTCTTCGAAGTGCACATGCACCGGGTGGGCCCAGCCACCAGCAGACTTGAACTTCCAGACTTGCAACTCACCGATGGTCGGAGCGACCGAGACGTCTTCGATGTGCGCCGTCATGGCAACGCCACCGTTCGTCTTGACCGTCCACGGCTTGTCGTCCGTGCCACCGCGGCCGAATTCGAACACGTGACGCTTGGCGGCACGCAACTCGGCTTCGGTCGGCATCGGCAAGGGCTGCATCTTGTTGCGGCCTTGCACATAGTCCGCCGGATTCATGGACAGGTCCGTGTCCGTGTACTCACGCACGCGGAACTCCATGAACTTGCCGACGCACGGATCGCCATCCACCCAACGATCGGCCACGCCGTCGCCGTTGTCGTCCCTCGTCACCGGCGAGTACGCACCCGACAAGACTTGGTTCATCGGGATCACGCGGCTCGGCAGCTTGCCGTTGGCGTGCTCGAGGATGTTGACGAAGTACAACTGCTCGCCAGGTTGGAACTGGCTGAAGTCGATGATGACGTCGTAACGCTCGGCGATCGCCTGCACCGGCAGGATGCCGCGCTGCGTACCGAGCGTGCCATCGAGAGCCACAGCGTGCTCCATGATGTTGCCGTCGTTCGCGATCAGGTGGAACGCCACCGGCGTGCCGTCGGCCTTGACCAGACCGAGCTTGAGGTAACGCGCCACGCAACCGTTCAAGAGACGGAAGCGATACTTGCGCGCACGGACTTCCATGTACGGCTTGTACTGCCAGTTCGTCAGCAGCTGGTCGCCGAGGAAGCCATCGGTCTGGAAGTGGTTGAACCACAGCTGACCGTTCTGATCCCACGCCTTGTCGCCCAACACGATGTTGATGTCGTAGTCGCGGTTACCCCACGAGAGGGCCGAGCCGCTGGGCAGGCGCAAGTTCACACCGTCATCGATCGCTTCGTTGCCGCGATCGAGAGCGGAGTAGTAGTTCATCATCGCCGCATTGCCCTTGTAGACGTTCTGCGACGTGTAGTCCTCCATGTGGTCATGGAACCAGTGCGTGCCGACGGTTTCGCGCCAGTCGCCGCGGATCTTGACGATGCCACCGTTGTCGTCCGGATAGCCGGCGCGCGGATCGGTGGCCTCGGTGTTGATCGAGTCGTGACCCGCGAGGATCATCGGCCAGCGGTAATCCCAGAACTGTCCAGGGAAAACGAACGCGTGAGCGAAGCCATCGCTCTCGGCCGGGTTGTGGCCGTTGTGCTCGTGCGTCGAGATGGTGTGCATCCCGAAGCCCATGTTCGCGGCCGGGTCGATCGGCAACGCGTTGTGGTGGCGGAATAGGATCGGACGGCCATAGCGTGCTTGCAGCAGCTTGCCGGGGATCGTGCCGTCAAAGGTCCACAGCGCACGCGGATCCTGGATCGGCATGTTCGGGTGGAAGCGCACATCGATGCCGCTGGTGGTGCCTTCGAAGCCAGGCGCGCCGGCGGTGTTGTGATACAGACCGCCCGAGCCGAACTCGCCCACGGAGTAGCCGTGGCGTTGGCGGGCGTCGCGCATGCCGTTGTTGCGGCGCGCGCCGGTTTGAGCCGACTGGAACCAATCCACCGGCTTGAACTCGTCCCAACGCTGGTGCGACCAACCTTCGCCGGGCGGACGCGAATCGCAGGGGGGCGTGTCGAGTTGACGACCGAGCACTTCTTCAATGCGCGTCTTCCACGGGTTCTCGAGGGCCTCATCACAGGCTTGCGTCGGCTCGGGGAAGAGCAGTCCGCTGCACAGGAAGGCATCGAGGTCCGTGGAGCTCGGGCAGCTGACACCGTCCGGCGGACAGGGCAGGCTGGGACCAGTCGTGGGGCAAACGGCGGGTACTTCGTCGGTGCCAAACTCTTCGAACATCAGCATCTGCTGTGTGAAGGGTTGCGCGCCGAACAAGGGAGAGGGGCGGCCACCGGAGGGGATACCTTCGTTGGCATTCGCCATAGAGGCCAAGATCGCTGCTGCGATCAAGGCGGATCGGGGAGTTGCTGTCATGACTACCTTGGGGAGTTGGTAGTGACTGGGGAGAGAGGGACGCTGCCGCAGAGGGCCTGTGAGGGCCTTCCGAGCAGCACGATGGGTACAAGAAAAATATGTACCAATCCCAGTTTTGGATCAGACAAACTAGGATTTTCTATTGTCACTTCTTACGAATCGACCCCTAAAGGAACGACTTTAGACATTACCTGTTGGTAACATGCCAACCAAGGCCCAATATGAATTGCCTGCAGCTTGCCCCTGAGGACATGGTCTCTATGCCGTGGAAGAACGGCCGAGGCACCAGTCACGAACTCGCCATCTGGCCCCAAGAGGCCGTGTTTGCACGCGGCGAAGGCGACTGGCGCATCGCCAGGGCCAGTTTCCGCGAGGGCGGCCCCTTCTCACGCTTTGAGGGCTACGACCGCCTGCTGGTCGTTCTGGCCGGCGAAGGACTGGTGCTGGACCACGGCAAAGCCTGTCCCCGCCGCCGCCTGCGCCGCAACGAAGTTTGGCGCTTTGCAGGCGAGTGGGACACCACCGCGCTGCTGGAAGGTGGCCCCATTGACGACCTCAACATCCTTATGCGGCGCGGGCGCGCCGAGGGCTCGCTCGAGCTCCTGATGCTAGGAACTAGACGGTCAGTTGAGGCCCTTGAGCCGGAGCACACCTTCTTGCATGTGGTGGAGGGCGCGTGCCTGGTGCGGGTGCCGGGGGAGGACGAGGCGTTTGAATTGGGGGTGGGGCATAGCCTGTGGGTGCATGAGGCGCGGGAGGGAGAGGAGTGTGAGGTGGTGGGGTTGGAGGTGGGTACGAGGGTGGCGATGGCGAGGATTCGAACCCCACGGTGATACTGGCGTAGGTCAGTGTGCACGACCTTGGGGCGCTGTGTTCGGGCTGTGTACGAACAACCCGAATCTAGGGACGCCTGGACAGAGGTCACGCTGCCTTAGGACGCATCACCCTGGCCGTGGGCCCTCGCCAGAGGCCTACAGCGCCCTAATTCCACCTGCCTAGGCAGACAAGGCACCATCGACCGCAACCTTCCACGCCGAGGCCCGGCGACAAGAATTCGGGGCACTTGCGCTGTTTTAACCCGCAGCGGCCACCTGCGAGCCCAAGGAGCCAGCTCGCCGCGCACCAGTCGTGCACACTGGCCTGGACCAGTATCGAGTTCAGTTCCCCAGCGTCACCGGGCCCAACCCCCGCCCCTCCAACCACCCCTTCAACCGCTCCCCCATCTCCCCCTGCACCACCAACCGCCCCTCCTCCACCCGCGCCCCCGTCCCCAGCGCCTTCGCCGCCTCGCGTGCCAACGCCGCCAAGTCCACGGCCGCCAAGCCACCCCCCTCGGCCACCGTCACCCCTTTGCCGCCCCGCCCCGAGCGCTCCCGCCGCACGATCAGCTTGCCGGCAGGGCGAGATGGCTCCGCCTTGGCCTCCAGCTTGGACGCGCTGGCCTTGCCGCCGAGCGCGGCAAAGGGGTTGTGCACCAGTCGACCCGCGTTCGGTAGTTCCTTGCCCATACTTAGCCCTCGGCTCAGTTGACCAGCGTCAGGGTGATGTACACGTCGGTGCCCCGCAGGTCGAGGTCGCCTGCATCGCCCGACAGGTCGACGGTGGCGTCGCTGGTGCGCACGCCGAGCCCCGCCAGCAGGCCGCGCGTGATGCGCGTCTCTACGCCGGCGCGTGCGTACCACCCCAGGCCAAAGCCGGCACCCGAGGTCGTGGTGTTCGAGCTGAGATTCAGCTCACTGTAGTCGCCGAACTGGATCAGCGGCCCGACCGCGCCGTACAGGCGCACAGAGTCACCCACATAGAGACTCGCCATCGGGCCGCCGCTCAGATCAATCAGGACCACGTCGAGCTCTACATCTTCTGCCGCGGCATCAGGATCCAGCACCGCAAGCACGCCCCAAGTACCTGCGGCCGCGAGACCGAGCTCCGCGCCTAAAGCTGCTTCCCCATCGGCCAAGTTCCATTGCATCGCTGCCCCCACCGTGGGCATGGCCGTGCCGGAGTCTGCTTTCGTGATCGTGCCGCCGGGGGTGCTTTCGCGTTGCAGCACATCGTAGCCGCGGAAGCCTGCCTGACCTTGCAGCACGGCTTCGCCGCGCGACCAACGCGGCGCGCGCGCAGCTGTCGACCAACACGCGGGGAGAGTCAGCATCAACACCAGAGCCACGAGGAGGGAGCGCATGCGCGCATCATAGCGCCGCCGAGTCAAACACCCACTGATCGCCCACGCGGCGGAACACCAGCCGCATCTCGCTGTGCACATCGCGCAAGATGACCTCGTCGCTGTCGACCTCGATGCGCCATCCGTCAAGTCGCTCAGCACAGTCGTGACACATCGGCTCCTTGGGCGGCAACAGAGTCGGTGTAGGCGCACCGCGCAAGGCCAAGGTGGATCCGGCCAGAAGACCACGTCCATTCGAAGCAGACACGATGGACAGCAAGTGAATGACGATTTTCATAGAAGGCGCGAGCATGACTGCATAGTCCTCGAACGCCATGGGGCAAGGTGCCTACGCACAGCACGGCACACGAGTGGGCTGGTCGCCCCATAGTCTGCGCACACGGGGCGCGCGAGACTACGCAGGTGCCGACGCGTTCTGCTTCGGAGCGCGGCTGGGCACAACCTTCGTACTGAAACTTCTCGACTGGACAGGAATCGTTCGATCATGAGCGCACCCAACTTGAATCCCGCAGAACTGTTGCCGCACCAAGGCCGCAAGCCGAGCACCGAGTATGGCTCCGAAGAGTCGCGTGGCAACTTGTACCAGCGCGGCAAGGATGCCGCGGTGCAAGCCGAACAGAAGTTCGAGACCTATGTCAGTGCTCATCCGGTCAAGTCTGTGCTCATCGCTGCTGGCGTGGGCATGGCCGTCGGGCTGCTGTTGGGCCGTCGGCGCTGAGCTGTTTGTATGCGCGACGCACGCCATGACGCTTGGGATGAGCTCGGCGCGAGCTTCACTACAGTAGCAGTACATCTGCGTACGCTACTGGTCCTGCGCGCAGCGCGGCGTCGCGCACTTGTGGCGACTTGGATCACGCGCGGCATGGCGTTCGCCCTCGTGGCGATCGTCGTCGTGCCTCTGACGCTGACAGGCGTGGCATTGTGCGTGCTGGGCCTGTCTCAAGGCCTGCATGTGCTGTGGGATGGGCGACCGTGGCTGGCCAATCTGGGCACGGGCGCGATCCTCTTGGCCTGCATCGGACTGGCGTGGTATCTGGCTCGCCGCGTGTTGTCCAAAGCACTGGACACACCGGTGGATGCGCGCAATGACGAGCAACAAGCCCAAGTGCGCGAGGAACTGACGCAAGCCGTGCGTCACTTGGGCAAGAGCGGAGCCAAGTTGGCTGGAGCGCAACACACCGAAGGTGTCGAGCTTGCTTGCGAAACACTCGCCACCGCGCTGAGCCACGACGCCGTACTTGGCGTCATCGAGCAACGACTGGGTGGACGCGGCCCTAAGGTACCCAGTTGAGCGCAAGGGCGTTGGTGAAGTTGTGGCGCATTGGGCCACAGTAGTTTGGCGCCGGATCGCGATACCACGCCTGGTAGTACCGCAGCCCCAAGCCATGTTGGGCAATGTGGCCGAGCGTCGAGAGGTTGGTGCCTGAGGGCGGCCAGATCGAGCGACCGTACTGGTTCTGCGTATGACCGAGCCAAACGATCGAGCCGCTGACACAGCGCAAGCCGTCGCCGAACGACAAGCCTAGACCTCCTGCAACAGGCAGCGTGCCTTGGTAGTAGACCACGCTCGACCAGGGTGGCATGAACTCGCCTTGCAGCTGTACTTCATCGCATGTGAGGCTGGAGAACCCGTAGGAAGTCAGGCGGGCTCCTTGCGGTGCATACGAGTTGGGACAACCATGCGTGCTGCGTGCCTCATCCGCTGGTGCACCACAAGGACAACGCTGCACATCCCCTGTGCACACGACGCGACCGGTGAGCTCGCAGTCATCAGGTCGCAGGTCATGATTCAGGTCCTGCGCCACGCCATGCAACACATCGCAGTGGTCTGGTGTGCTGTTCAAGTTGCAGTCCACCATGCGTCCAGCCGAAGCGGTGTAGTCATCGACTCCGTCCGCATCACAATCACGCGTCACCAGTAGCGTCGTTACGGCACCGGCTGCGATGCCAGTGCACGACAAGAGAGCCGCAGGCAAGTTGGTTTGACCCAAGTGATTCCCGCCCCACGCCGCCACAGTCCCATCGGCTCGCAAGGCGACGGAGTGCCGTTCACCAGCTGCAATCGCCACACAGGGCCCGAGGTTCCCCGGCACCGTGGCCTGACCATCATCATTGCGGCCCCACGCGACGACGGTGCCATCATGCAAGAGCGCCAAGCTGTGCCACGAGCCAGCTGCAATCGCCGTCACTCCACCGATGCTAAGGCTGCTTTGGCCGTAGGTGTCGTTCCCGAAGCCATGCACCACGCCTTGGTGATCGAGCACCAAACTGTGGTCTTCGCCGGCTGCGATGGCTGTGCTGCGCAAGAGGTTGTTGGGCACAGAGCATTGCCCGAAGCCGTTGCGCCCCCACGCGTGCACGGCGCCGTCGTGAGTCAGTGCCAAGGAGTGGCCTCCACCGGCCGCGATGGCTACGCAGGCCGGCAACGAGACAGGTACTGCGCTGAGGTCCCACTGTGCGCAGGCCCACGCGTTCGCACACCAAGTATGCACCTCACCTTGCATAGTCAAGCCCAGCACATGCTGCTCTCCCACGGCGATGTCGGCGCAGGGCTCTGCAAACGGCTCCAACGGTTGCCCGGTGTAGTCCCATGTGACCACGCGCCCGTGGCGCTGAATTGCGGCGGCCCGAAACCGCCCCATGTCGACACGCGTGACAACCAAACTGGACAACGGCGCCAGATAGGCAGCGTTCGTATGACCGCGAGCAATGAGCATGCCCTCACTCTGTGCAAGAGTGGACTGCGCCGAGCCAAGCATGCCTGCTGCACCACAGGTGCAAGCTAGATAGGCGAGTGTGTACAGACGCGGGTGACACATGGCGGTCTCTCCGAGTGCAAGAAGGGCCTGACACCGTTTGCATCGAGCGTTCTACGCACGGTCTTCATCAAGACTTGCGGGGAACAGTGCGAGGTGTCGAACTCGGGACGACTATGTGGGCCTAAGGTGGTACAACCCTCCTTCGCAGCTATGCGTACGAGCGCCCCACTCACCATGAATCTCATGCTGATCTTGATCCTCTGTGTATGTGCGCTGCTGTGCAGCGGTTGCCGCGTGACTCCTTCTGTGCGCAGCAGGTCCGTGGGCATCTATGGCGCAACCTCTGCGGGAATCACCGCCGCCGTGCAAGCTGCACGTATGGGTCACAGTGTGGTCTTGATCGACTGCGACGGTTGGATCGGCGGCCTTACGACTAGCGGCTTAGGCGCGACCGACATTGGCAACAAGGCCGCCATCGGTGGCCTGGCGCGCGAGTTCTATCGCAGTGTCAAGGCCCACTACGACGAACAAGGTGCATGGCAGCAAGAAACGCGTGACCAGTATCTGAGTCATGGCTACGGACACACTCGCGAGGGAGATGCGGCGTGGATGTTCGAGCCATCCGTTGCATCCGCCATCTTCGCCCGCTGGCTGCGGGAGGCCGGTGTAGAAGTCGTGTCCACTCGTTTGGACCGCTCGCCCACGGGCATCGAGCGCGACGGCGCGCGCCTTGTTGCGGTGCGCGGCGAAGATGGTTCACGCTGGACAGCACAGGTGTGGCTGGACTGCAGCTACGAAGGCGATCTGATGGCGGCCGCAGGCGTCCGCTACACAGTAGGTCGCGAAAGCAATGCTCAGTACGGCGAGAGCCTCAATGGCGTGCAGGTAGCGAACTCGACCAAGCACCAGTTCACACAAGCTGTCTCTGCGTACCGACATGCGGGCGATCCGCAGAGCGGACTCCTGCCGGGCATCGAAGCCGGCCCCGGCGCGGAAGGCAGCGCGGACCACAAGCTGCAAGCGTACTGCTACCGCATGTGCGTTACGGATGTGCCAAGCAATCGGCGCGCTTGGACCAAACCGGCTGGGTATGACGAGCAGGAGTACGAACTGCTGCTACGTCACTTTGATGCGGGCTCAACTATGGCGCCGTGGCATCCGCTGTGGATGCCCAATCGCAAGACGGATGCCAACAACAACGGTGCTGTCTCGACCGATTGGATCGGCGGCAACTGGGACTGGCCTGAGGCTTCGTACCAAAGGCGCGACGAGTTGCGTGCGGCGCATCTGCGATGGCAACAGGGCTTGATGTGGACACTGGCCCACCATCCGCGCGTGCCCGAGTCGGTGCGACGCGAGGTCAGCGCGTACGGCCCGACTCTCGATGAATTCCCTGACACCGAAGGTTGGCCGCCTCTCTTGTATGTGCGCGAGGCGCGCCGCATGCAGGGTCTGATCACGATGACCGAACATCACTGCATGTCAAGGGAGACTGTGGAGGACCCTGTTGGCCTCGGCGCGTACACCATGGACTCGCACAATGTGCAGCGCTATGTCGACACGCAGGGCCTTGTGCGCAATGAAGGTGATGTGCAAGTGCGTGTGCCGCAACCCTACGGCATCTCGTGGCGCGCGCTTCTGCCTCAAGCAGACGAGTGCAGCAACTTGATCGTTCCAGTGTGCCTGTCGGCCACACACATTGCGTTGGGCTCCATTCGCATGGAACCCGTGTACATGGTGCTTGGACAATCGGCAGCTACCGCTGCGTGCTTGGCCATCGAGCGTCAAGAGTCCTTGCACCAACTGCCGTACAGCGTGCTGCAAGCACGCTTGTTGGCCGATGGGCAAGTGTTGCGCTGGGACTCAGTTCGCTAGATCGACGCGCAGCAGAGCACCCTGCACTTCAGCGCGCACACGCGCTACCGGAGCGCCCGTGCCCGCGTCAGGGTACGCCACGATGTCGTACACACCTGAGGGCACAGTCCCCAGCGTGTGCTCATGTACAGCTGCGTTGACTGGCGTGTACCAGCTCATGACAGCCGTGTGCTGTGCGCCAGTCTGCACTTGATGCGGGCTGACCAAGGCAAAGGTAAGCGCGCGTACGCTCAGGTGCTCGGGCCACGTGATCTGCAACTCGGTGCCCACAGACTCAGCATGCAAGGGCACACTCGTCGTAGCACCTGCTTCAAGATTCGCGCGTACGACCCACCGTTCGCCCGAAGAGCACACAATCATCACCGGAGTGGCAGGCAAGCCCGTGAGCATTGCATTCGTCTCACCGGCAGCGAGCGTGCCTTCCTCAAGTGCCAGCGTAGGCACACCATCGGCAGTGCAGGCCAAGACTTGCCATTTCAACGGCTGAGTGGCTGCGGTGCTATGCAGTTCGAGTGTGGCTGCAGGCTGCAGATTGCACGTCACTTGCGTTGTGCCGTTGGCACGCACCTCTGCCGTGGCCATGGTTGCGCGACCATCGGAAGTGCGCACGCACAGGTCATTCGTGCCCACGCTGAGGCCTTGCACCTCGACTTGACCGTCATGCAGCTGCGAGCGCACATCACGCTGCGCTAGTCCGTGCGACACGATGTGTACTTGAGCCGTAGGTTCCGCACCTTGGCAATGCAGAGCCACCGTGCCGCGCGACGGAGTCTGGGACTTGCGACCGAACACCAACACGGCTTCTGTCGCACCAGGAGCGACTTCGGCGAGCGCATGGCTGCGCAAGCTGGTGTGCGTGCCTTGCGGCAAGGTTGCGGCTACGCGCAGTGTGCCAGTAGGGAAAACGATCGGACAGGGACCGTCTTCGCTGTTCGTTGTGCTCCACAAGCGCGCATGCTGCACCCCGTGCGGAGCGAGATGTAGGGCTTCGACGACTTCCATGGTCGCCGGCTGCAAATCGCGGCCTTCAGGATCCACGCAGCGCAAGCGCAAGGGCGCCTCTTGTTCGGTGGGCAGTTGCACCGAGAGCACACCGCTCGTAAGCGTGTGCGTAGTCGAGATCGCGCAACGATCACCATCACGCACGAAGGCCGTCACCTTGGCTTCGTTGGTCAATGCACGCAGATCGAAGTTCGCTACACCGCGCAGATCCGTGGTGCTCACCAACAACTGGTTGCGCGCATCGGGCATGGACACGGCGAGCACAACGGACAAGCCCCCGCGCGTCACACCTGCTGTCGTTCCCACCACGACCTGCAAGGTCTGAGGGCTCTGCTGTGCTTGGCTTTGCGGCTCCGACTGGTTCTTAAGTTGTGGCACACCGGTGACCAACAGAACGGAAGCAACAGTGGCAGCCAGCAACAGGGAACCGAGCGTGAGTGTCTTCATGGGGAGCTCCGGCACTCCGCATCGACACTTAAGAGCTCAAGCTTGAGTACGAATGGAAGTATCTTCCCACAGCTCGTCAGTACCCGGATGCAGAAGTTCGCGCCCCGGCCCTGCTCAGTTCCAGATATGAGGTCGTTGTTAGAGCTACGACAAAGTTGGCAAGGAAAGCCGTACAACTCTTGCCTTGAATCGGGTTTGCGACGAAACAAAAGGACGCTTGGTGGAGTTAGTAAAGGCCCCCAAGACAGGCCACCGCATGCAACGCATCCCCCTCTTTGCCCTAGCTGGCCTCTACTTGACACTTGCGGCTTGCAACAAACCCTCTGCGCCCGAGTCCACTTCAGGTGTCTTGCGGCCGGTGTTGCAGTCCTCAGTGCAGCTCAGTGCGGACACGACCGAGCTTGTGCGGGCCAGCCTTGAAGCCGCCAATGCAAATGCTGGCATCCTGATTGAGGCGCCGACCCAACGCGTCGTCTTAGTCAAAGAGGAGCGCATGCTCGCTCTCGATGGTAGTGGCGGCAAGTCAATCACCATCCCCATCGCCAAGCTGGATGGCCCTTTCACCCACATTGCCACGCGCATGTTGTTGCGGCGCGCGGATGCTCTCGAACTTGAGTTACTGGCCAAGGGTCAAGTCATCCACCTCATCGAGCTGCCCATGGCCGCCGACGAGCAGGTGCAGACTCCGATGGTCGAGCTGCCTCTGTATGTGAGTGTCGCTGAGTGTGACGCACTGCGACTGCGTGTGCGCGGTGATGGACCTGCAGTCTTTGGTCGCGTGGACCTCATCGATGTTCCGCTAGTCGAGCGTCTCCCGCGCGCACGCAATGGCGCCGAGTTGATCACGATCGGTGATGACTTGCGTCGTGGTGTGGGCTTGTCGAGCGACGAGCCGCTGGAGTTCACCCTCCAAGTCCCCGAAGGTGGTGAGGTGGGGTTCTCGTATGGCTGGCCTGAGCTTCTACGCCGTCGTGGCAGTTCACCTGAGCTGTCTGTGGTGCTCAGCTCGCCAGGCGTGCCTGAACGCAGACACCTGTTGCCACTAGAAGAACCCGGAGTGTCGACGAGTTGGCACTGGTTGCGCATTCCGATCGGAGACTGGGCTGGACGAGCGCTACAAGTACGCTTGGTCCTGCAGTCCCGCGATGGACTACCCGCCTTGTGTGCCGTCAGTGAACCGAAGGTGCACACGCCCAACTCCACACCTCCTACGGTGTTGTTGGTGACCTCGGACACACACCGCGCGGACACGCTCAGCGTCGCCGGTGGTCGCGCCAAGACACCTGTGCTGGATGCACTAGCTGCTCGCGGTGTGCTCTACGAGCGCTGCTGGTCCACAACCAATGTGACGCTGCCTTCGCACGTGGCAATGCTGACAGGCCGTCACCCGCGTGACACGGCCATCGTCGACAACGACTCGCGTCTCGATGTGCAGGCGCGCACTCTAGCCGATGCGTTCCGTGAGGCCGGTTGGCAGACAGTTGCAGCCACAAGTGCAGCGCACCTATCCGAGGAGTGGAGTGGCTTGGGCCAAGGCTTTGACCGCATGCTGATCACGCGCCGGCCAGACCGTCGCGCAGGTGAGACGATCACCTACTTGAATCGCTCGTTGGAGGAGTTGGATGGGCGGCCCTTGTTCGTGTGGGTGCATCTGTTTGATGTGCACACGCCCTACTTGCCGCCGGAAGGGTACGCACAGCGCTACTACAGCGGTGACCCATATGATCCGAGTCTTCCAGAGCCGGACATCCACCCAGCGCACTTGCCTCCGTTCTTGCCGGGCGTGCGTGACTTGAACTGGGTGGTGGCGAACTACGATGGCGAGGCCACCTATCTCGATGGTGAGCTAGCGCGCATCTTGGAGCGGCCACGCATGCGGAATGCCATCGTGGCGTTCACCGCGGACCATGGTGAGTCGTTTGGCGACCACGGTGTGTGGTGGGACCACGCAGGACTCTACCCGCAGACTGTCAATGTGCCGCTGATCGTTGCGTGGCCCGGTGCACCAGCTGGCGCGCGCGTGGGGCAGATGGTCTCGAACATCGATGTGGGGCGGACCTTGTTGGATCTCGCAGGACTAGCGGACATCGAGTACCCCGGTCGCAACCTGCGGCGCTTGTTAGAGGCGAGCTCGAAGCATGAGACGCAGTACACCTTGTCCTCTCACGGAACTTCAGCAGCCATCACTGCGTGGCCTTGGCATCTAGTGCTGAACTTGCGCACGCACTACCCGGATCAACAGAGCATTGGCGAGCTACGACAACAGCACACATTCGAGCTCTACAACCTTGAGCAAGATCCCAAGTGTGCGCGTGGTATGGCCAGTGAGCAACGCGCGAAGGCCTTGGAGCTGCGCGCGGAGCTCGTGACTTGGCTGCGCAACGCGAAGGACCTAGGTTGGCGCAAGCGCAACACGCGCAACTCTACGATGAGCGAGGCGCTACGCGCACTCGGCTATGCGGGTGATGACCAAGGACACAGCGGCAGCGCACAAGCAGGCTGGTTCCCTGCCGCCTGCACCTGCGAGGCTTGCGTAGAAGCGCAGTAGACCAACCACCCTGCGGGGTGCTTACGGTTGCTGCAAACTAGAGCCGCAGCGGCTGCAATAGACTGCGGCCGGATCAGTTGCTGTGTAGCCACATTCAGCGCAGGGCTGTAGCCCTTGCTTGCGCATGGCTACTTCGCGTCCGATCTCCGCAGTCACGATGCCAGTGGGCACCGCCAAGATGGCAAAGCCCGTCATCATCATGAACGAGGCCAACATCTTGCCCGCGACGGTGACTGGAACCACATCGCCATAGCCAACGGTAGTGACTGTCACGACAGCCCAATAGACCGCAGCGGGGATGCTATTGAAGCGCGGGTTGTCCGCTTGCTCCAGCACATACATCAGAGTCCCCTCCACACAGACCAGCGCCAAGACGCTAGTCATGAAGACGAAGATCTTGCGGCGAGAAGCAATCAACGCATTGAGCAGCAGATTGGCTTCACCCACATGATGGGCCATCTTCAAGATGCGGAACACGCGCATCAAACGCAGGATGCGCACCGCAGCCAAGTAGTGCGATCCGCCCAGCACCAAGCTGAGGTAGTTCGGCGCTACAGATAGCAAGTCCACCAAACCAAAGAAGCTCTTCGCATAGGCCCAAGGACGCGCGCTGCACCACAAGCGCAGGATGTACTCAAGCGTGAACAGACCGGTGAAGGTCCACTCGAGCACTAAGAACCACGAGTGCCATTGAGCGCGCAACGACTCGACGCTGTCCAGCATCACCACGATCACGCTGGCGACGATCGACCACAGCAACACCAAGTCAAACCAGCGACCTGCCGGAGTGTCCGACTTGAAGACGATGCGCCATACACGGCGCCGGAACTCAGACCCTTCGGGCTCGACTTGATCCGGGCTTTCGATGCTCATCGCTTGCGATCGGCTACGTAGAGAGTGTGACTGGCGCGCTTGGCATCGGCCCAGGCTTTGACGCCAGATGCTTCCACGAGGAAGCCCACCTCACGCAAGCGGGCTTGGAACTCCTCATCGCGCGTAGCAGACCAGTACACCGCACGACCGCCGGGCTTCAATGCCTTGTGGACCGCTTTCAGGCCGTCGTCGCTATACAGTTGCTTGTTGCGTCGATCGACCATGGCGCTGGCACCATTGTCGGTGTCCAACAAAATCGCGTCCCACGCCATGCGCCCTTCGCGTTCGAGCAGCGCGCGCACATCACCCAAGACGACCTCGACGCGCGGATCATCCAACAGCGGACCGTGCAACGCCTGCAAGTGCTGGCGATTCCATTCGACCACTTGCGGGATGAGCTCGGCGACAACGACCTTGGTCTCAGGCGTGCTGAGCTCCAACACGCGCCGCAAGGTGTACCCAAAGCCCAAGCCGCCGATCAGGATCTTGCGCGCCTTGCCCAAAGCAGGCCCGGCCAACGCGCTATCGGCCATCGCGGTCTCCGACGCCGTGGCGCGCGTGGTCATGAGCAGCTCACCATCCACGCGCAGGGTGTGATGACCATCATGCTCGCGCAGCGACAACAACGAGCCATCCGGGAGCTTGGCTTCCGCCACAAGTTTGGAGGGTTTCATGCGGGATTCAGAGCCGATGGACTTTGACTGACTTGCCTTTGATGCCGGCGCTGCGCAAGCGCTCAAGAGCCGCCTGCGCCACACTGCGCTCGACGGCCACATAGGCGGCGTGATCGTTGATGTCGATCTTGCCTACTTGCTTGCCGTTCACACCACCCGCTGCCGTCAGCGCGCCGAGGATATCGCCTGCACGGATCTTCTCCTTGCGCCCACCAAGGATCATGAGCGTGGCCATCGGCGGCAAAGGCGGCGCACCGGCGCGCTTGAGTTCGGTCAACGGACGCCACTCACACGCGTGGCCTTGCAACGCTTCGATGCGCTCGACGCGGAAGCTCTCGCGCGGGCCGACGAGGTTGAGGGCCAGACCTTCTTGATCGACACGACCTGTACGACCCACGCGGTGCACATGAGTCTCGGCATCGGGCGACACCTCGACATTGAGCACGGCTTCCAATTGCTCGATGTCCAGTCCACGCGCCGCCACGTCGGTCGCAACCAAGACCGACACACTGCGGTTGGCAAACTGCACGAGCACTTGATCGCGCTCCTTCTGGTCGAGATCGCCATGCAAGGCCAGAGCCGTCACGCTGCGCGCACGCAAGGCTTCCAGCAACGAGCGGCAGCTTTCCTTGGTATTGCAGAAGGCCAAAGCGCGGCCGGGGCGGTGGTGCTCCAGCAGCTTGCCGGCGGCCTCAAAGCGCTCACCTTCTTCGATGCGGTACCACAGCTGGCGCAGCTTGGCGGGCGCATGTTGTTCAGCCAATTTGACAATCACAGGATCGCGCAGGAACTTGCGCCCCAACACCTCGACATCCTCAGGCCACGTGGCTGAGTACAAGAGCGTTTGACGCCCCCACGGACAGGCGTCCGCGACCTGCACCATGTCGTCCCTGAAGCCCATGTCGAGCATGCGATCCGCTTCGTCCAACACGAGTGAACGCAAGGCTTCCAACGACAAGCTGCCGCGGCGCAGGTGGTCCAACACGCGACCGGGCGTGCCCACCACCACATGCGCGCCATGCTCCAAGCTTGCAAGCTGGGGGCGAATGGGTGCACCACCGCACAAGACCAAAACCTTGAGATTGCTTTCGCTCTTGGCCAGCCGGCGGATCTCGCCCGCCACTTGCTCGGCCAGCTCGCGTGTCGGGCACAGCACCAACGCTTGCGTGCCGCGGAACTCTGTGTGCAGCTGCGCCAGCAACGACAAGCCGAACGCAGCCGTCTTGCCGCTGCCGGTCTTGGCTTGCGCCATCACATCGCGGCCTGACAACGCAGCAGGCAAGCTCGCCGCCTGAATGGGTGTGGGCACGGTGTAGCCCAAAGCATCCAGATTCGCCACCACCGTCGGAGGCAGACCCAGCTCACGGAACGAGCTCGGCACAGGAGGCGTAGGAGTGGGATCGTGCATGGTGTGAGGCGCGAGCATACGCCCTTGGAGGCGACTGCGCACGCGGCGCGACAATAGTGCGCACCTTGGCGAGCGGCTTTCGCACGACGGGCGTGCAAGGATGCGCGTGGAGCACAGCATGTCACACTTCCTACGCGCTATCGGCTCGATCGCACTCTGCACAAGTGCTGCCCATGCGCAGCACATGCACATGCTCGACGATGGAGCACCCAATCGAGGGGTCACATGGTCTCAGCCCGCGGACTTTGTGTGGTTGCAGTCCTTCGAAGCTAGTGCAACCGGCGACTCGATCCTGCAGGTGTCGCTGATGTTCCAAGCAGGTGCGATCCCGGCTGACACCAAGATCCGCTTGTGTGTGTGGGAAGACCCGAACAACGATCTCTTGCCGCAGGATGCACACCTCGTCGCGCAAGTCAGCGGCGTAGTGCCAAGCGTTCCGGTCACTACGTGGGTCAGCTACGACTTCGAAGTACCCGC
>JBILXQ010000012.1:0-17498 GCA_044378375.1 Planctomycetota bacterium | reverse complement strand
TCACCAATAGGCGAAAATTTCGATGAGGAGCGCGCGGCCCGCATAGTCATCGAGGCTCTTCGCTTTGGTTTGCGAGAAGCCCTCGAGTTGCGTTGCAGGCAGAGGCGCTCCCACACCCTTCTGTGCAACCGAGGCCGCAGCCAGAAGCATCACGACCAAGGCCGTGCGCAGGAGTTGCTTGAGGTTCATGCTGTCTAGTCTACGCGACAGCAGGCCGCAGGTCTCGCTAGCTACGCAGCTCAAACACCCGCACATCGTGGCGCGCTACGACCTCTTGCGTAGCCAGCGCATCCAACTGGTCACGCTCTTTGCGGCGTGCCAAGCGGTAGGTCGCGGCGGCTAAAGCCCTTAGGCCCTCGTGATCCAAGCGGACACGCTCTTCCACGCGCTCGCGCGCACAGCACGCAAAGGCCGGCGCGAACTCGACTTCCAGACCCGCTCCCCCGGGCAGGTCCTCGGCGCGGCCCAAAACCAGCGCGCGCAGCTCCGCCATGTCATCCGCGGCTGGCGCCACCACGATCACACGTCCAGTCGGTTTGACAATGCGGGCCATCTCGGCCACGGGCCGGCGCGCATCGATACTCGCCACCAGATCCATGCTCTGGTCTTGAAAGGGCAAGCCGCGATCGGCGTTCGCCACCACGATCGTGGCGCAGCGCCGGCGGGCGGCGCGTTGCACCGCTGCAGCCGAGAGATCCACGCCATACAGCTCATGGACCAGTGGACTCTGAGCCAAGCGTGCCAAAAGGGCACCGCCGCCACACCCCACATCCACCGCACGGCCTGCCACGGCATGGCGCGCGACGGCTTCCAACACCGCAGCTCCAAGGCCACGCTGCAGCAACTCCTCGCGAGCCGCAATCGACTCCTCAGCATCCCCCGGCGTGCGCGAGCGCGCGTCTTGCGGCTGGGCCAAGTGGTACCAACCGCCGCGGGCACGATCGAAGGAATGCTGCGCGTCACACACCAACCGTGCACCCTCCGCACGTAAGGGACGACCGCAACCACGCACGGTGCAGCGCAACGGAGTCAGGGTCGACGGGTGTGTCATGAGAACTAGACAACTGCCAAAGCACAGGGCGAAGCCGCTTCAGCGACTCCGCCCTGCACAGACTAGCGTGACGCGTCTCAGATCAGCGCGTTGATCAGCGCGGTGATGCCCGAGCTGACGCCCGACACACCCGACGCGATCAGTTCCGATGCGCCAACCAAAATGCCTGCGTAGACGATGCCGATGGCCACGTTGCCGCCACGGAACTCCTGCTTCTCGTCGATGTCCTTGGTGAACTTGTCCATCGCCTTGAAGGTCCACGAGATGGCCAGACCGGCGACCGCGATGGCCACCACGAGGTTGGCGATGCCACCGATGAGGGCGCCGATGCCGCTCGAGAGGTCACCCTTGACCAAGGTGGTCAGGCCGGCCGTCATGCTGTCCACGCCGCCTGCGACGACGTTCGTGTAGGCCACCACGGCGCCAGCGGCGAGCAAGGCCACGGCCATGTTCTTGCGCTTGATCTCGCCCCAGATGTCGATGCCGTCGATCATCTTCGAGACGACCGACAGACCTTGGTTGATCGAGAAGGTGAAGATCGCCAACGAGACGACCAGCTGCAGCAGGCCGAGCACGAGGCCAACGAAGGCGCCGCCCAACGACTCGCCACCAGTGGCGGCAGCGGCTTCTTGGACGGTGAGGGCGAGGGCGGGAGTGAGCATGGATTCGATCATGGTGGTTGTGTTCCCCAAGTTTGGGGCCAAAGAGCATGCGAAGCAGCCCCCCTTACGGCAAGTACCCCCCTGTGAAGCCCGTCTGGCGGGGTCGCCAAGGCCGATTTTGGGCCCGGCGCGGTTAGGCTGGCAGGATGCGCACTCTCGCGAGCTTGGTCACCCTTGCCGCCGCAACGGCGGCTTGCCACACCCCTTCCCCCAGCGTGGAGCCGACGGCTGCGGACACGCGCAAGCCGTTGACCTTCGAGGCCCTCTACGGCCCCGAGCGTGTCAACTTCTCTGGACGGCCGCAAACGGACCAGCGCTGGCTGGATGGCGCGAACTTCCTCGTGCAGCAGGACGGCAAGTGGTGGCGCGTGGCCGCCGAGAGCGGCGCACGCAGTGAGTTGTGGACCGATGCCAAGCTGGCTGAGTCCTTGCGTGCTGTGCCTGGGCTGACCGATGCACAACGCACGAGCCTGACGCGCGTGGCCCCCGAGCGCATGAATGCCCAGCGCACGGCGCAGTGGTTCCAACATGCCAACGACCTGTGGGTCGCGCGCCTCGATGGCACACCGGCTGTACGCATCAGCGACACGCCGCAAGTCAGCGAGGTGGAGGTGGACTTCGCCCCCAACGGCGCGCACCTGGCGTACGTTGCGGCCAACGACTTGTGGGTGGGGCATGCCACGGAGGGCGGTGCGCAACGCATCACCAGCGATGGCAGTGAGAATGTGCTCAACGGGATCCTCGATTGGATCTACCAAGAAGAGCTGTATGGCCGCGGCAACTTCCGTGGTTGGTGGTGGTCCCCGGATTCTCAGGCTATCGCCTACCTGCGGCTGGACCAAACCAAGGTCCCGCGCTGGACGCTCGTTGATGATGCGGCCGAACCGCACAGCGTCGAGACCAGCCCCTATCCGCGTGCAGGCGAGCCGAATCCAGTCGTCGGTCTGCGTACCCACCGCCTCGACCAGCCTGAGGCCGTGGGCATCGTCGACTTGAGCGTGTGGACCAAGGACGAACCGCTGGTGGTCGATGTGTCATGGTCACCGGACAATCGTCTGGCCTACCAAGTGCAGGATCGCGAGCAACGCTGGCTGGAGCTCTGGCTAGCCGACAAGGATGGCCGCAATGCACAGCGCCTACTGCGTGAGGAAGGCGAGGCCTGGGTCGAGCGGGTCGATGACGCCTTGCGTTGGCTGAGCGACGGCAGCTTTGTGTGGTCCAGCGAGCGCGATGGTTGGCGCCACCTGTACCACTATCGGGGTGCAACGCTGCTGCGCCAACTTACCCGTGGAGAATGGGAAGTCCGCACCGTACACGGCATCGATGAAGGCCGTCAAGAAATCTGGACATCCGGCACCTACAAGAGCCACATCGGATCGGACTTGGTGGTCATTTCACTGCAAGGTGGCGAACCGCGCCTCCTGACCAGCGGCGCAGCCACGCACTCGATCAATGTCTCCAAGGACTGGTCGCTGTATGTCGATGCCTACAGCACCAGCAACACGCCCACGAAGGTGGCGCTACGCAACCGCACGGGTGCACTGGTGCGCATGCTGGATGAGAATCCGGTGCCCGCCTTGGAAGAATGGCGTTGGACCCCGCCTCAGCTTGTGCAGGTCCCCACGCGCTCGGGCTTCCTGATGGAGGCGAGCCTCGTGCGCCCGCCTGACTTCGATTCGACACGCAAGTACCCCGTGTTGATGCTGGTCTACGGCGGGCCGCATGCGCCTACCGTCAGGAATGCTTGGGGCGGCACACGATTGATGTTCCAACAACTGCTGGCTCAGCGGGGCGTGGTGGTTTTCTCCGTCGACAATCGCAGCGCATCGGGCAAGGGCTATGTGGCCACACAGATCTGCTACCAGTCGTTCGGCAAGCACGAGCTCGAGGACTTCGAGGATGCACTGGCGTGGTTGAAGACCCAGGGCGGCGTCGATGCCGAGCGCGTAGGCATCAGCGGCTGGAGCTTTGGAGGCTTCATGGCGTCCTATGCTCTTACACACTCGCAGAGCTTTGCTCTGGGCATCGCCGGTGGCTCGGTGACCGACTGGCATGACTACGATTCCATCTACACCGAGCGCTACATGCGCTTGCCGAGCAACAACCCTGCCGGCTACGCCTCCACCAGCGTAGTCAAAGCTGCAGCGGCCTTGTCAGGACAACTTGTCCTGGTTCACGGTGCGATCGACGACAATGTGCACCCGGCCAACACGATGAAGCTTGTGCATGCACTACAGCGCGCAGGCAAGCTCTTTGAGCTGATGCTCTACCCGCGCCAACGCCACGGCGTCACGGAACCGGCACTATCCGTTCACTGGCAGAAGCTGCAACTGGACCTCGTGCAGCGGCACTTACTGGCGGGAACCGCGCTCGAGAATCGCGGTCGTTGAGCGCCCCGGCACCAAAGGCGCGAGGTGCACCACACCGCCGTGGGACTCGACCCACTCGCGACCGACAACTCCCTTGTCCGCCCAATCCGCGCCCTTGACCAACACATGCGGAGTGACGCGCTGAATCAACTCCAGCGGTGTATCCGCACCAAAAGCCACGACTCCGTCAACGCACTCCAGCGCGGCGAGCACCCCCATGCGGTCCTCTAGCGGATTGACAGGTCGCGATGGCCCCTTGGCGCGCGCCACCGAGGCGTCATCATTGACCGCCACGAGCAACACATCGCCCTTGGAACGCGCCCACTTGAGGTAGGTCACGTGACCCAGGTGCAGCACATCAAAGCACCCGTTGGTGAAGACGATGCGCTTGCCCTGCTTACGCCACTGGGCCACGCGCCCATCCAAGGAACTGGCGTCGAGCACCTTGCCCGCGTCGTGGCCTTCACTCGACAGATGCGCGAGCAGCTCTTCGCGTGTGACGGCGTGCGTGCCCAGTCGGCCCACCACAATCGCCGCCGCTTCGTTGGCGAACTCCACCGCCGTGGCCAGATCCAAGCGAGCCGCCAAGTGGAAAGCCAACTGCGCCACCACCGTGTCGCCAGCACCTGTCACGTCGTACACAGCGCGCGCCTGTGCCGGCACATGCCCGCGCACGCCACGCTGATCTTGATAGTAGATGCCATCGGCACCCAGCGTGATGACCGCGGCATCCAAGTGGGCGATGCGCATCAGCTCCTCGGCGGCTTGCGGCAAATCAGCATGCTTGCCGAGCTTGCGACCGAGCGCTTGCTCGGCCTCTTTCTTGTTGGGCGTGACGAGCGTGGCACCTTGGTAGCGCGCATAGTCGTCGCCCTTGGGATCGACGAGCACCGGCACGCCCGCAGCACGTGCAGCGCGGATCGCACAGGCGATCACGGCCTGCGTCAAAACGCCTTTACCATAGTCCGACAGGACCACCGCTTGCGCAGCCTGCACCTTGTGCGGCAGCACCTCCAACAAGGCTTGCAACGCTAGACCGGAGACGGCTTGTGCATCCTCCCAGTCCACGCGCAACATCTGCTGCGGCCCCGACATCATGCGCGTCTTCTGGGTCGTCGGACGCGTGGCATCCAAGACCAGACCACTGACGCCAATGTGCTGCTCTTCCAGCAGCGCACGCAGGGCTCGCCCCCAGCCGTCGTCGCCTACGATACCGACGACCTCGACCTGAGCTCCCATGGCCACGAGGTTCGCCGCCACGTTGCCGGCGCCACCGAGCTTCTCCTCGCTACGCCGCGCAGTCAGCACCGGAATCGGCGCCTCGGGCGAGATGCGCGACACTTCACCTGAGACGTAGCGGTCGAGAATCAGATCACCAATGATCAACACCCCGGGGCGCGGGGCGGCTTGCAGTGCCTGTACCAGTTGCTTGTTCACGCTAGAACCTCGTCACCTAGGCGACGGTCGTGCGCCAGGTACTGCACGACATAGTCGCGCACGGCTTCTTCGACCGCGAGCGGGGTCGCACTCCAGCCCGCAGCCCGCAACTTGCTGGTGTCAGCTTGGGTGCGGTACTGGTACTTGCCCCGCAAAGCCTCGGGCATAGGGATGTACTCGATCTGCACGGAGCGCCCCATGGCCTGGAACAAGGCCTTGGCGAGGCGGTTCCAGCTCGTCGCCCCACCCGAGCCCACGTTGTACAGACCACTCGCCTGCGGCGTTTCCATGAGGTGCAGAGTCATGGCGACCGCGTCCTTCACATACAGGAAGTCGCGCACTTGCTCGCCGTGCGCGTAGTCGCTGCGATGGCTCTCGAACAACTGCATGCGACCAGTCGCTTGGATCTGGCTGTAGGCCTTGTGCACCAAGCTGCGCATCTCGCCCTTGTGATCTTCGTTGGGGCCGTAGATGTTGAAGTACTTCACACCCACGAGGCGCGACAAGCAGCCTTGACGCGCGGCCCAGAGATCCAAGAGGTGCTTGGAGTAGCCGTACATGTTCAAGGGCCGCAAGGTGTCGAGATCGGCACCATCCGACATGCCGCGCTCTCCATCGCCATACGTCGCTGCTGAGGACGCGTACACACAACGCACACCTCCCGCCAAGGCCCAAAGACACACATCCTTGGTGTACTCGTAGTTGTTGCGCATCAAGTACGCAGCGTCACGCTCCGTCGTCGCGCTGCACGCACCCAGATGCAGCACGCTGGTGATGCCCTGCAGACTGGCATCACGGCGTTGCATGCGCTGCTGCAACTCATCGGCATCCATGTAGTCGGCGTAGCGCAGGGGCACCAAGTTGCGCCACTTCTCATCACTACCCAAGCGATCGACGACCAAGATGTTGTCGATGCCGCGCTGGTTCAGGGCCCACACCAAGGCACTGCCGATGAAACCAGCTCCACCCGTGACCAAGACTCGCCCCGAGAGCGCGTTTGCTTGCATGGAAGCAGCGTACCCCGCCTGCGTGGGCTGGTACAGGCTATCCAGCGCCGGGCTGTGCACCGCGACGCACACCGTAGCGGTCATGCAACCAGAAGACTTGATCGGGCTCGTGCAGGATCAGGCGCTCCAGCTCGCGATTGACGCGCGCCACCACCTCCAAGGGATCGCGACCTGCGTACTCGGCGGGCTCGATGACGGTGTCCACCACCAGCTTCCACCGACGCTCGCCCACGCGCCACGCACCGGCGACAACCAGAGGGGCACGCAGACGCTTGAGCAGCACCCCAGCACTGCGATCGGCCAACGCCGGACGACCGAAGAAGAGGCCTTCCACTCCCCCACGCCGCGGGCGTTGGTCCAACATCAAGGCCAGGGCACCGCCGCCCTGCACGATGGCGGAGGCGTACTGCATGGCTCCATTGCGCGGCACAAGGCGCAAGCCAAAGCGCTCGCGCAAGGCTTGCGCGCGGATCGACAACGGGCGGTTGTTCGGTGGTTTGGACACCACATACAAGGGCTGCGGTGCGACCCACGGCATCACTGTGCCCGCAACTTCCCAATCGCCGCAGTGAGCTGTGGCGAACACCAACCCGCGGCCGGAAGCGAACACGGCCTGCGCTTGTGGCGACACCTCAATCGACACATAGTCCCGCAAGCGTTCGGGAGCCACGCGCGCGGCACGCCACTCGGCATCCAGCGTCGTCTCGATCAGATGAGCAAAGGCCTTGCGCACCCGCTGCTCGACCTGGGCCTCATCCAGTGCAGGGCACGCGGTGCGGATGTAGTCACGCGCCACATGGGCATGACGCCGGTCCAGCTTGTGAGCCAAGTACGCCAGCGTGCGCACCATCATGCGCCGTGGCCACGCCGGCAAGCGCCACAAGCAGCCTGTCGCACAGGCATACAGGTGTGTCAAGCATGCTTGCCACAGCCCGTCACGACGACCGAGCACCGGCACGGCGGGCACAGGCCAATCAGTGCGCTGCAACGGGTTCGGCCTCAATCGACCAACCTCTTGCGGCGCGTGCGCTCAAGCTTGCGCGTGGGTGTAGGCGTCAGCGTATCGAGGCGTGCTTCCAGCACGGCGGCGCCTTCGGTGATGCGCGCCGACACCCACAGCGCGCGGTACGCCACACCCAAGCGCCGCAACTTGGGCGCGTCTTTGCCGGTGCACACCAGCGGCACATCCGGGTCCAGACCAGCGAGATCATCCCGCGTCCAAGCATGATGATCCGGGCGACGGACGGACTGTGCAAGGCGCGCACCCAACTGCTCCAAAGTGCGCTCAAACGCCTGCGGATTGCCCAAACCGCTTACAGCGCACACCTCGCGCCCAGCCAACCACGACAGCGCGTGCCGCTGTCCTTGGTCATCGACCAACACGTCCGGCTCGTGCACGCACACCAGTTGCGCAACACCTGGAGCCAGCGCCGCCAACTCGGCACGCAAGGCGCCCAAGGCTGCTGCGTCGACTTGATCCGCGCGCGTGAGCACCAGCAGATCCGCACGCCGCAAAGCTGTGGGTGCTTCGCGCAACAGACCGCGTGGCAACAACGCCCGCGTCGAGCGCAAGCCCCAGGGCCGCGTTGCGTCCACCAAGACTAGATCCAAGTCGCGGTGCAACTGTCGGTGTTGAAAGCCATCATCCAACACCACCGCCTGCGCGCCACGAGCCACCGCACCTTGGGCAGCGAGCACACGCTTGGGATGTTGGACTTGCACCAAACCCTCGAATCGATACGCGAGCTCAGCGCCTTCGTCGTTCAGGCCATCGACTTGCGCGCCATACCCGCGTGCCACCACAGCCGGTACCAAACCACGCCGCGCCAGCTCTTGCGCGAGATGCAGCACCATAGGAGTCTTGCCGGTGCCCCCTACCGTGAGATTGCCTACGGAGATGACAGGCACGGGAGCGCGCCGAGGACGAAGTAGCCCCACGCGGTAGAGACCAGCGCGTACAGCCAGCACAGCGCCAAACAAGGCAGCCGGCACGCGCAACAACTCGATCGCTGCACCGCCAGCTTCTAAGCGCTCTTCCGAACGGGCGCCTGAGCGTGCCGACATCGTCGAGCGCGCTAACTCAGGAGCCGCTTTGCGACTCTTCGTCGGGGATGAGCTCGATCAGGCCGCGCTCCATCTCCAAGAACGCGATCTTGATCGGGTTCTTCTCGCGCGTCTCCAACAGCGGAGCGGCGCCGCGAATCAGCTCGCGTACGCGCTTTTGCAACAGCGCCGTCTTTTGGAACGAACCGGAGACGGACTTTTGAAGGCGCTGCGGGAGTGAGGATTCCATGCGGGTGATGCTTGTGCGGGCGTTGGGGGTAAGCGGGCGCTAGGGCGCAGCTGCCAAGGAGCGCGCCACAGGGCTGTGGGAGCCCAGCAGTATGGTGTGGAAGCAGGCTCTAGGCAAGGTGGACGACCAAACCAAACCTCTCGTAAACGGCAGGTTCTTGCGAGCCAACGCCATTACCATCTATCCAGCAAACACTTATGGCTATGCGGCAAGGCCGAGACTGCCCCCTTCTACGGTCAAGTCCGCAGATGCGACCTGCCGACAAGTAGGTCTCAGGAAGCGGCCCACCACTCCTCCGACTCGCGGAGGCGGCCGCGTTGCAAGCACCACTATGTCCCACCACGCTCCGCGCTCTGCGCGCCGCGGCCTCATGGCCGTGTTCGCCGACCTTTCCGTCGCCAAGAAGATCCAATTGCTCATCGCCGTCATGGTCGTCGGCATTGGCGCTTCGCTCTTCGTGTCTCTGCACAGCCAGAACAAGCTGAACGACGAGCTGGCGAATGTGGGCCGACAGCAGTTGCCGGCGGTGCGCAACATGACGCTCGTCGACATGATGCATGACGGCATTCGCGCGGTGGTGTTGCGTGCGATCGTCAGTGCGGAGCACAACGACGCCGCGGCTGTGACCGAATCGGCGGCCGAACTCGCCGAGTTCAACGCCAATGTGAACACCTATTTGGCTGCGATTGAGGCCTTGCACATCCGCGCCGAAACGCGTGAGGCGATTGCCAAGACCAAGCCGGCGCTCGCCGCTTATGTAGCGGCCTCGGAGGCGATGATGGGCCTTGTTGTGGGAGGCAAAGTGAACGAAGCCTACCTGCAGATGGGCAACTTCCAACAGCAGTTTGATGTGCTGGAGGAGGATCTAGAAGCGCTCGGTGCCTTGATCGAAGCCGACGCGGACAAGGCTGTCGCACATGCGGATGCGAGTGCCGATGACTCTCGTCGCAACACCATCGTGCTCCTCGGTGGGGTCGCTCTGCTTGCGATGTGCTTTGGCATCTTCGCAGGTCGCGGCATCACGCGTCCGTTGCAAACGGTGCTAGGCGTGCTGGAGTCAGGCGAACTGTCCAAGCTTGAGAGCATCACCTCACAAGATGAGATTGGGCGCATGGCGCAAGCCGTGAGCACGACCGTCTCCACCATGGACAAGCGCGCAGCGGAAAGCGCGCGCGTGGTCTCGATGGTGCAGAACTCGCCGACGCCGATGCTGTGGGCCGACAAGGAGGGCGCGATCCAATGGCACAACGCTGCTTCGGAGCGCGGACTGCAGCACGTGCCCAGCCTGAATAGCCGTGGCACGATCATTGGACAGCCGCTGCGTTGCTTCTTTGCAACGGCCACGGAGACGATCCCGGACCTCACGAACCCCGCGTACTTGCCGTTGGAGATCACGGTAAGCGTGGATGGACGCACGCTGGACCTGGCGGTGCATGCGATTCGCGACCACAAGGGCGAGGTCATTGGCTCGATGCTGATCTGGAATGATGTGACCCAGCGCGTCGCGATGGAACACGAGGCCAAAGAGCTCGCTCGTCGCGCCGAGGAAGAGCGCCTGGCACGCGCAGAGGCCGAACGCCGCCAGGCCGACGAACGCCAGAAAACGCTTGAAAAGGAGCGCGAATTGGCCGCCGAGCGCGCCAAGTCCGAAGAGCGCGCCGCGCGTGAGCTGCAAGAGCGTGTCGACCTCGTGTTGACCGTGGTCGATGCCGCTGCGCAAGGCGATTTGACACGCGAAGTGCCCGTCAAGGGCTCGGACCTCGTCGGTCGCATGGGCAACCGTTTGGACACCTTCTTCACGGACCTGCGCTCGAGCATCGGTGGCATCGGACGCACCGCGCAATCGCTGACCAAGAGCTCGGCGGACCTACGCCGCACCTCACGCCGCATGCTCAACAACGCGCAATCAGCGTCCGGACAAATCCTGTCGGTCAGCGGAGCCACCGAACAAGTCGGTCGCTCGGTCCAAACCGTGGCAGCCGCCACCGAGGAAATGAGCGCGTCGATCGCCCAGATCGCGGGCTCAGCTGCTGATGCGCGTCGAGTGGCGGAATCGGCTGTGTTGGCGACCCGCGAAAGCACCGAAGCGGTCGCACGCTTGTCGAGCTCAAGCGATGAGATTGGCAAGGTTGTCAAGCTCATCAACAGCATCGCGCAACAGACCAACCTCCTGGCTCTCAACGCGACCATCGAAGCGGCTCGTGCTGGTGAAGCCGGTCGCGGCTTCGCGGTCGTCGCCAACGAGGTCAAGGAGCTAGCCAATGCCACGGCTCGCGCGACCGATGAAATCGGACGCAAGATCGAGGCCATCCAAAACGACTCCAATGGCGCGCGTGACGCCATCACGCGCATCGCGGAAGTCGTGCAGAACATCAGCGAGATCCAAACGGCCATCGCCACCTCGGTCGAGGAGCAAACACGCACGACGAATGAGATCGCGCGCAGCTTGGCCGAAGCCGCGGGCGGCAGCCAAGAGATCGTCCAGAATGTGGCCCAGGTCAGCACCGCTGCCTCGGACACCAGCCGCGAGGCCGAAACAACCATCGCGGCCGCGGAGGACTTGGCACGCGTGGCGCAAGAGCTCGAGGGGCTGGTGCAGCGCTTCCGCACCTGATCTGCGTGCGGCGGGAGCGGGAATCGGACTGGTTGGATCCGGCCGCCTCTCCGCTCCGTAGACTGGGGCGCCATGCTGCCCGTCTTGCTTGCCGCACTCGCACAACAGGAGGTCGCGCCCTCAGCGCGCGCTCTCCTGCTGGAACTCACGGAACAGACTCGGCTGGCAGGCACGCGGGGCTCGCAACTCGCGGCCGAGCGCTGCGCAGAGCACCTGCGTCAAGCAGGCTTTACCGTCGAGATCGACAAGCGCGAGGTGGTGCAAGCACTGCCGCTCAGCATTGAGCTGCGCGCCACCGATGGAGGGCGCACCGTCCTCGAGCGCTGGTCCTCATTCCAGCCCGACGCGATCCCTGCGGGTGATGTGCCCCTCGTCAACGGCGGCACGAAGAGTGGCCGCGTGCAAGGACGCGTGATCGATGTAGGCCGGGGCTTGCGCGAAGACTATGCACGCTTGACCGCTGCTGGTGTGGACACGCGCAACTGCATCGCTTTGGCCCGCTACGGCGGCGCGTATCGCGGCGTCAAGGTGGACCTCGCAGCTGAACACGGCTGTGTGGGTGTGCTGCTGTGGAATGATCCTGCGCGCGATGGCTTTGAACGCGGCACACCTTGGCCTTTGGGCCAATGGAAACCCGCCCACGAGGCCGAGCGCGGCTCTGTCACACCGATTGGACGCAATCCTGGCGATCCGTCTACACCGCACGGAGCATCTGGGGCCCCGCGCAATACCAACGAGCGCAAGACCACCGAGCGTCTGACGGGAGAGGCGTTGGAGCGCACGCTATCGCGCATCCCGTGCATCCCCATCTCTGCCAGCGAAGGCCGTGAGTTGCTGGCTCGTGCAGCCACGGCAACGGTGGAGTTCGAAGTCCAAGCACCGCCGCGGCCCGTGGTGCTGCACAATGTGATCGCGCGCTTGGATGGCAGCAGTGACTTGCTGGTGCTGGCGGGCAACCACCGCGATGCGTGGGTGCGAGGCGCCAATGATGCCGCTTCGGGCACGGTAGCGCTCTTGCGTGCGGCGCAGATCTTGGGTGCCCGCGCGCAAGCAGGCTGGAAACCGGCACACGACATCGGCATCGCGCTCTGGGATGGCGAAGAGTTCGGTTTGGTCGGCAGCACCGAATGGGCAGAGGCCCACGCGGACGAGCTGCGTCGCAATCTTTTGACATACATCAACATGGATGTAGGCGTGTCGGGCGTGCGCTTTGGTGGTGCGGATGGCACACCTGGCTTGCTTGGCACTCTGCGTGCGGCGTTGGAGCGCGTGCCTGCAGCTCCAGCGGAAGGCATGCCCAGCGGCAGCCTCTGGGACGAGTGGCAGACTGCTTCCAGCAAGCAATCCCCTGCAAGCACGCCACGTTTGGACCTGCCCGGTTCGGGTTCGGACTTCACGGTCTTCCTGCACCACTTGTCGCTACCTGTGTTGGATCTAGGCCTCTCCGGCAATGGAGGCGGTCAGTACCACACCGCATTCGATGACTTGCCCGTAGTCGAGCGCCATCTCGACCCCGGCTATGTGGGCCACGACTTGGCGGCGCGCATGATGAGCGAGTTGCTCAGCGAGTTCGCCATGCGCGGTGAGGAGTCCTTTGCGTCAGCCGACGCTGCACGCGATCTCGGTGAACGCACACAAGCAGCAGCGCTGGAGCTTGCGTCAGACCAGACCAAGTCCAACTTGCGCGATGCCCTCAGCGCATTGAGTGACGCTTGGCTTGCCGCCGCCGAGCGGCTCCAAACACAAGCACAGTCCGGACGCACGCTGTCAGGCCGGGCGTTCTATGGAACGCTCGCGGCTCCGATCGAAGGGCGTCCTTGGTTCCGCAATACCATCTGGGCTCCGGGTCTCGAGCTCGGATACGGGTCCGAGTTGTATCCCACCTTGCGCGCTGCCGCGCGTGTGTCCTCTGAGGCACTAGAAGCCGAGACAGCGCGCCTTGTCGAGCGCATCGGCCTGCTCGGCAAGTCCTAACCATGCTGACCAACTTGGGAACGTAGCGATACACGCGTGAAACTGTTGTGGGTCTATTTCGGGCGCTTCTTGCGTCATCGCCGCGACCTTGCGTTGGGCTTCCTGTGCATTCCGGCAGCGCAACTGTTGGATGTGTACTTCACAGTGCAAATCGGTGCCGCGCTCGATGCCTTGAAGACTGCGGAGGACACGCTCTTCCTGCGCAACTTGTTCTTCTTGCTGATCGGTGTCGCGGCCTTGCGCGGCGTCTTTCGCTACTTCCAACGCTGGTGGATCGTTGCCGTCTCGCGCTATGTAGAGAACGGCCTCAAGCAGGACATCTTCGACAAGCTGGTCTCGCTCCCCTTCTCGTACCACACGCAGCGCAAGTCCGGTGAGCTGGTCTCGCGCGCGACGAGTGATGTCGAGAATGTGCGCATGTTCTTGGGACCGGGCCTGATGTACTCAGCCGGCGCCTTTGTGATGGTGCCCGCGAGTCTCTTTGTGCTGGTGCAACTCGACTGGCGCTTGGCCTGCGCGATGGTCGTGCCGTTGGTGTTGATGGGCCTTGGAATGAAGGCCTACACACCCAAGCTGCACAAGATCAGCACGGCTGTGCAGGAAGCGATTGCCGAGCTATCGCACCGCGCACAAGAGAGCTTCTCCGGTGTGCGCGTGGTGAAAGGCTACGCTCGCGAAGAGACGATGGCGCGACGCTTTCAAGCTGCCAGCCGGGAGACCGAGCGCCACCAAATCGATCTGGGCAAGGTGCGCGGCGTGACCCATGCCCTGACGCATGCAGCATTTGACTCGACCTTCGTACTCATCCTCGTGTTGGGCGGTTGGGCCATGATCGACCGCAACTTGCCCGCTGGCGATGTGTTCATGTTCATCGACCTGACCTTCAAGGTCTTCTGGCCCATCATCGCCCTCGGTTGGATCGCGGGCATGTACCCGCGCGCGTTGAGTTCGGCGCAACGCATTGACGAACTCTTGACCACGCAGTCACACATCGTCGACAGCCCGCACGCCCAAGTGCTACCCGAAGTACGCGGAGCCCTGCGTTTGCGTGATGTCTCGTTCCACCATCCAAGCGCCGCTGCGCAAGCTGCGAACCGCCCGGCACTGCAGCACATCAGCGTGGGCATCGAAGCCGGCGGCGTATTGGGTGTGGTTGGCCCCACAGGTAGCGGCAAGACCACGCTGTTGTTGTTGCTTGGTCGCCTGCACGAGGCCACAACGGGCAGCATCGAGCTCGATGGACGTCCGATCACCGAACTGCCGCTAGAGCAGTTGCGCGGAGCCCTCGGCTATGTGCCTCAAGACGGCTTCCTGTTCAGCGACACTTGGAGTGCCAATGTGCAGTTTGGCTCCGATGCGCCGCTCTCAGCCGAGCGGTTGCGCGAGTTGGCTCATTTGGTCTGCATGGACGACGAGCTGGCACGCTTCCCTGCCGGGCAAGAAGTACTGATCGGTGAACGCGGCGTGACTCTCTCCGGTGGTCAACGCCAACGCACCTGCATCGCGCGCGCACTAGCCCGTGATCCGCGCGTGCTGATCCTCGACGACGCCTTGTCCGCGGTAGACACCGAGACGGAGTCGCGTCTTCTGGAGAATCTGCGCCACGCAGGGCGCGGACGCACCGTGGTCGTAGCAGCTCATCGCTTGTCGTCGGTGCGCCGAGCGGATCGCATCGTGGTCTTGAGCCGCGATGGCAGCGTGGAGGCCATGGGCAAGCATGACGATTTGATCGCCCAACCCGGCTGGTACCGCGACACCTGGCATCGCCAACAGATGCGCGAAGAGTTGGAGGTCCTGTGAGCTCCCACGAAGAAGCGGTAGCCAGCAAGGCCTGGGATGGAGCTGTGCTCCGGCGCTTGGCGCGCTGGGCCCGGCCTCACACGCGGCTCTTCCTCACGAGCTTTGCCGTGCTGTTCGGCATCTTTGCCCTCGATCTCTTGGGGCCTTGGATGTGGCGGCACATTCTCGATGGTCCCGTTGCGGAAGCAGTAGCCACTCGAGCCGCCGGCGGCCCAACCGGGCAACATCTGGCCTCATTCTGGTGGTGGATCGGCGCCTATGTGCTGTTGGTCGCCTGTCAAGTGGGCTTGCGCTACTTCGAAGTGGCCCAACTCAACCGCACAGGACAGGCCGTCATTGCCGACCTGCGCGAAGCGCTGTACCGCCACATCCAGTTGCTGGACTTGTCCTTCCATGACAAGCGTCCGACGGGGTCGTTGGTGACACGCGTCACCAACGATGTCGAGAACCTCAACGAGATGTTCACCAGCGGCATCATCACGCTGCTGTTTGATCTGTTGAAGGTCGTCGTGCTGTTGGGCGTCATCTTCTGGCTCGACTGGCGTCTCGCGCTCGTTGTCGCAGCCGGCACGCCGGTGCTGATTGGTATCTCGATCATCTTCCGTGGAGGTGCGCGCAATGCGCACCGTGCCGTGCGTGCCGAGCTCGCACGCTTGAACGGCTACTTGCAGGAGGTGCTGCAAGGCATTCGCGTGGTGCAGGTCTTCCGTCGTGAGCGCATGGTGTCGCAGCGCTTCAGCAAGCACCTCGACACCTACCTCACTGCCAACCTGCGCACGATCTTCCTCTTCGCACTGTTCTTCCCGGCGATCGACTTCGCGGTGTCCATCATCCAAAGCGGCACGCTGTGGGTCGGTGGTGAAGCGATTGTGGCCGAGCGCCTGACCACGGGCGAGTTCGTGCAGTTCTGGTTCTATGTGGTGCTGCTCGTGTCGCCGATTCGCGAGCTAGGCGAACGCTACAACGTGCTGCAAAGCGCCTTTGCATCCGCCGAGCGCATCTTCGATGTACTCGATACGCAGCCCAAGATCACAGCTCCCGCCGTCTCGCCTCGTCAGAGCTTTGAAGGACACATCCGCTTTGAGCAGGTGAGCTTCAGCTACGACGGCAAGACGCCGGTGCTGGAAGATGTGTCCTTTGAGATCGCTCCGGGGCGCACCGTGGCCTTGGTGGGCGCCACGGGCTCGGGCAAGTCGACTCTGGTCAACCTGCTGTTGCGCTTCTACGACCCCAGTGCGGGGCGCGTGACACTCGATGGTCTCGATCTGAAGGAGATCCCGCTCGATGTGCTGCACGCACGGATCGGGCTTGTCTTGCAAGAGGACTTCCTCTTCGCCGGCACGGTGCGCGACAACCTTGTGATGGAGCGCGAGGGCATCAGCGCCGAGGCACTGGACGAAGCTCTGCGTGCCAGCCATGCCGATGCCGTCGTGGCGCGTTTGGAAGGCGGCCTGGATGCTGCCGTGGCCGAGCGCGGAGGCACCTTCAGCACTGGGGAGCGTCAGCTCCTGGCGATTGCCAGGGCGCTTGCTGCGCGACCGCCGTTGGTGGTGCTAGATGAAGCCACTGCAAGCGTGGATTCCGGCACGGAGGCGAAGATCGAAGATGCCACGCAACGCCTCCTCGCGGGACGCTCGGCGCTTGTGGTCGCGCACCGCCTGTCCACTGTGCGGCGCGCCGATGAGATTCTTGTGCTGCACAAAGGCCGCGTGCGAGAACGCGGCACGCATGACGAACTGCTGCGGCGCGGCGGCTTGTACGCACGCTTGTACCAACTGCAATTCAACGAGGCGCAGGACTGAGGCGTGCGCGACGCGCACGCAACTCGTCAACTGCAGGCCCCGCAGGCAACGTAGCCAAGCGCCCATCCACTTCGGCGAGCAACGCAGCCTCGGTCTCACCTGCTTCGGCGCGCGCGACCAAAGCGGAGAGCAACCCCAGCTCTGCCGTACCTGCATCTCCCAAGTCGATGGCCGCGCGGAAATGCCCGCTCGCGCCGCGCGGATTGCCGAGCCACAACTGGATCCAGCCCGCCAGCCGCCGCGCTTCCGCGCGCACCATGCGTGGCGTGTCCATGTTGTCCGTCCGAGCTTGCGAGGCCATTTCTAGCTCATCAAGTGCGCGCTGAATGGCTACACGCGCTTCGGTAGAGCCACGCACGAGGCTGCGCGCTTGCTCAAAGTCACACTGGGCTCGCAACACGCGCGTCTCAGGTTCAGGGGCCAGCACGCTGAGCACTTGGCGAGCGGCTTGCGCATGCTCCGCCCGTTGAACGGCATCGCTTTCAGCCA
>JBILXQ010000245.1:0-4786 GCA_044378375.1 Planctomycetota bacterium | reverse complement strand
GACGCTTCTCCACCATCTCACCTGGTGCGGAGATGGTGCTCACCAGCGAACGCGGCGGAGTGGACGAGCTACGCGTCAAACCCGTGCTGTTGCCGCATGATTGCGACCCCACGGTGGCCTTTCGCTTCGAGCACCAAGGACGCGTCGCGGTCGTGCTGACCGACATGGGCAAACCAGACGAGACTGTGGCGCGCGAACTCCAAGGTGCGCATGTCCTGATGCTGGAGTTCAACTGGGATCCACAGTTGATGGACCAAAGCCCCTATCCCGCCTCCTTGCGACGTCGCATCGCTGGTGACCGTGGGCATCTCTCGAACGAACAAGCTGCCGCAATGCTCGAGCGCCTTGCCTCGGACTCGCTGCACACTCTGGTGCTGGCGCACTTGTCCAAGAAGACCAATCGCCCCGAGATCGCACTCGAGACAGCGCAGCGCACTATCGACCGCTTGGGCTTGACACGCCAAGTGCGCGTACTTGTCGCTTCACAAGACCAAGTGGGCGACAGCCTCGAGGTCTAGTTGTATCTTCGGGGAATGCAGCTGCTTCCCCTCGCGCTGGTAGCCATCAGCCAGCAAGACCTGACACTCCCCGGTGGTGTGGAACGCGCGCCGCGCGACCTTACGGCGCAGTTTGATGTAGCGCCCAATGTCAAGGTGCAAGAGTTCGCGCTCACGCCGCTCTTCTACAACCCCGCGGCGATCGATGTCGACGAGAAGAGCCGCGTGTGGGTGGCGGAAGCCGTGAACTATCGCCAATGGAACGGGCGCAACCCCGGCAAGCACTTTGACGCGGGCGATCGCGTGGTCATCGTCTCGGATGAAGACGGCGATGGCATCGCAGAGACCAGCAAGGTCTTTGTCCAAGATCCCGATCTCATCGCGCCGCTGGGCATCGCTGTCATCGGCAACAAGGTCTATGTCAGTTGCTCACCGCATCTCTTGGTGTACACCGACAAGGACGGCGATGATCGACCTGACAGCAAAGAAGTACTCTACACAGGCTTTGGTGGTCGTGATCACGATCACGGTCTGCACAGTGTGGTGGCAGGCCCTGATGGTGGTCTGTGGTTCGCAGTAGGCAACGCAGGTCCGCATGTAGTCACGGCGAAGGATGGGTGGACGCTGCGTTCCGGTTCGCTCTACCGCGATGGCGGGCCGAAAGCGGCCGACAATCAGCCCGGACTGCGCTCCTCTGATGGTCAGGTGTGGACAGGCGGTCTCGTCCTGCGCGGCGATGCACAAGGACGTTCTTTGCGCGTCATGGCTCACAACTTCCGCAACAACTATGAGGTTGCGCTCGATAGTTGGGGCGACTTCTACCAAAGCGACAATGACGATGATGGCAACCAAGGCTGCAGAACCTTGTGGTGTATGCCAGGTGGCAATCACGGGTACTTCTCGGCTGATGGTGCACGCTATTGGAATGCTGACAAGCGTCCTGGACAGAGCACAGCGCGTGCTCACTGGCATCAAGATGATCCAGGTGTCGCACCGGCAGGCACCATTACCGGAGCAGGTGGTCCTACTGGCGTGTGCGTGTATGAAAGCCGCTTCCTCTCACCCGACTTGTTTGGAGCGGTCTTGTGCGCGGATGCTGGTCGCAATCGTGTCTGGGCACAAAAGCCCCGCGTGGACAAGAGCCGGATCGAGCTCGACACAGGCATCTTGATCGCAGCCAAAGGGGACGACCAGGCGGCTCGTTGGTTCCGTCCCAGCGATGTCTGCACAGGTCCCGACGGCAGCGTGTATGTCGCGGACTGGTGGGATCCTGGTGTCGGTGGACATGCTGCCGGTGATCGCGAAGCCTACGGCCGCATCTTGCGCTTGGTGCCCAAGAATGACTGGGCGTATCGCGCATCCTTCGATTGGTCGCAAGCCGAGGAACGCCTGAAAGGCCTGCTATCGCCGTGCGTGTCGGTGCGCGCCAAAGCACAGGAGCTCATGCTGCAGAACCTGGAAGGTTCGGCCAGTGTGCTGGTACAGGCCTTTGAGCATGGCGAACCATGGCAGCAAGCGCGGGCTTTGTGGCTGCTGGCGCGCAGCAAGGTGCATGGCGAGGCCACGCTGCGCAAAGCCCTAACCGCTTCCGATGCACGCTTACGCATCGTAGCTGCGCGTGCGCTGGCTGCGCGCGATGGCAGCATTGCAGCCATCGCGGCGAGCCTTGCGAAGGACGAGTCCCCGCTAGTGCGTCGCGAATGCGCGACGCTGTTGCGCGAAGTACCGTTCGCAAGCAAGCAAGAGGCTTTGACTGAACTGGCCAAACGCTTGGATCCCACGGATCGCACCATGGTCGAGGCCTTTGGCTTGGCTTGCGCCGGAGATGAAGCCGCGGCCTTTGAACTGTGCAAGCGCGTCTATGCACCACCTTCGCCGCGCGAATGGCCTGCAGCGTACGCAGCCATTGCCTGGCGGCTCCATCCCGAAGCGCTCGTGCCGGACTTCATCGCCCGGGCCATGGATGAAACGCTCACGCTAGAGCTACGGCTACAAGCGGTAGATGCGTTGGCTTTCATGTCCACACGGGCGGCAGCCGAAGCAATGGCCACACTGGCTTTGGCTTTGCCAAGTGAGTTGGGGGTACGAGCTCGTTGGTGGAGTGATCATCGGGCCACGAATGACTGGGCCGCGTTTGGTCCGTTGTTGGAAACATCCCCTGCTGGATTGGATGGCACCACGACACTGTGGCGTGGTGAGCGCCTCACACGCGGCAGCGTCAGTGTGGATGTGGACATCGAGCACATGCAAACGCTGTGGCTGCTGGTCGATACAGCTGGAAGCGATGCATGCGATTGGGCCGACTGGCTAGAACCACGCGTGACCACGCGCTCGGGGGCGGTCGTGGATCTCAGTCAAGCCAACCTACTTGTGTCTCAAACTGGCTGGGGCAGCGTTGGGCGCAATGCCAACGCGAATGGTGGTCCCCTAGTCGTGGCCGGTACCACCTATGCCCATGGCTTCGGTGTGCACGCTGCCGCGCGCTTGGCCTTCGCATTGCCTGCCGATGCGCTGCGTTTCACCGCGCGCGCCGCTGCGGATGATGGCGGCACCAAGCAAGGGTGTGGCGATGGCATGGTGTTCGAGGTACGTGCCCTGCCGGCCAGACAAGACGATGCGCTGCGAGCGGAACTCGCGATCCTGTCTGAGCCCACGGCCACACCGGCCCAAGTGGATCTTGCGATCGCGCGCCTGTGTGCCGACTCACGCGGTGCTTCGCTCGTACTTGCTGCAGCTCAAGCAGAGCGCTTGACGCCTACAGCTCTGCGAGCGGCCGCTCCACGCTTGACCACGCATCCCGATCTAGGATTGCGTGCATTGGCCGCGGCCACCTTCCCCTCAGAGACCAGCACCAACAAACGCGATGCGGAGGCGATCGCACGCCTTCAAGGCCAAGCTCACAAAGGCGAAGAAGTCTACTTCTCGCAACAAGCGGGTTGTTCTTCATGCCATGTGTTCCATGGCCGCGGTGGTGAGATCGGACCTGACTTGAGTGCGGTGCGCAGCAAGTACGGCACGCAAGAGCTGCTGCGTTCCATCTTGGAACCGAATGCGGCCATCGCCTTCGGCTATGACTCGTGGTTACTCGAAACTACGGAAGAAGAGGTGTACAGCGGCTTCATCTTGTCCGACGGCGACACGGTGGTCGTCAAGGACACACAAGGGCGGCGCCATGCGATCCCGCGCGCCGACATTGCCGCGCGCAAGAAACAAACCGTGTCTGTCATGCCAGACGGAGTCGCGTTGGGCTTGTCCGATCAGCAAGTAGCCGATCTCGTGGCGTTCTTGCGCGAGGACCCAAAGGCATCTGGCAAGCCTGCAGCTACGCAGGCCTTGTTCAACGGCCAAGACCTCAGCGGTTGGGTGCCGTGGCTGTCGGATTCCAGCGTGGATCCGGCTCAGGTGTGGAGTGTGAAAGAAGGTGTGCTGCGTTGCGTGGGCACACCTGCGGGCTATATCCGTACCGAGGCGCAGTACGAGAACTTTGTGCTCGAGTTGGAGTGGCGTTTTGACCCTGCGCACACCGGCAACAGTGGTGTGCTCATGCGCATGACGGGCCCCGATCGCATCTGGCCGCGCAGCATCGAGGCGCAGCTAATGCACCGCAACGCAGGCGACATCTGGAACATCGGCGAGGTGCCCATGCAAACGGATGCAGCGCGTCAAGAAGGCCAACGCACGCGCAAGGCACTACCATGCAATGAAGTCGAACCTGGCGGATGGAATCGCTACCGCATCACCTTGGATGGCGGTGAGCTAACCCTCGAGGTGAACGGCGAAGTACAGAATCGTGCGACATGGTGTGAGCGCCGTGCAGGTGCCATCTGCCTGCAATCCGAAGGCGCACAGATCGAGTTCCGCAACATCCGCATCACGCCGCTCGTGCGCTAGCAGCAACTCAACGCGGCGCAGGCAGATTGTCCGCAGGGAAGAGCTGGTCGAGTCCTTGGAAGGAGGTCATCCCCTTCTGCAACTCCACGTACCCGCGCTCGCCTTCGATGCACCAGTGCGGCTTCTGGAACAGTGCGAAGATCTCTGCATCAGGACGGCGGCGCAAGGCTTGCACACCCGAGCGGCGTTGCATCCAGTGATCCCAGTTGCCGAGGAGATCATTGATCGCCACGAGATCCGCCGCAGCGATGCGCTTCACTTCGATGGTGTCATCAAAACGAGCTTGCGCCTTCTCGACCATGCGACGGAACATCGAGCTGGCCGGGTTGGTCGCTTGCTCGATGCGGAACTCCGCATCTTTCTCATGCAAGCCGCTGCCCATCCACATGCGCCGCACG
>JBILXQ010000011.1:0-17555 GCA_044378375.1 Planctomycetota bacterium | reverse complement strand
CGCCGGCGGCGGGTGCGGTGGCTGCGTTCGGCGCGAACACGGTGACGATCACGGCGACGGACGCGGCTGGCAACAGCTCGACCTGCACCGCGACGATCACGGTGGTCGACACGACCGCTCCGACCATCACGACCTGCGCGGCCGCTCAGACGATCCGCGTTGGTGCCAACAACACCGGGGTCCTGCCTGACCTGCGCAGCCAGCTGGTGGTGACGGATGCTTGCTCGACCTCGATCGCGCAAGCCCCGGCACCTGGCACGGTGATCCCGGCGGGTACGACGACGGTGACCTTCACGGTGACCGATGCGTCGGGCAACACCAGCACGTGCTCCACGGCGGTCACGGCGGCGGATACCACGCCTCCGACGATCGTGTCGTGCGCCAGCCCGGTGTCGGTCAACGCCGGCGCGGGTTGCTTGGCCCCGATGGCAAACTTCGCGTCGCCGCTGCTCGGTCTCGTGGTCACCGACAACATCGGTGTGACGAGCATCGTGCAGAGCCCGGCACCGCTGACGCCCTTCGGCCCGGGTACGGTGGTGGTCACCATCACCGTCTCTGACGCCGCCGGCAACACCAGCACGTGCCAGACGACCTTCACGGTGCTTGCACCGGACACGGACGGCGATACCACGCCGGATTGTGCCGATGGCTGCCCGAACGATCCGTTGAAGACGAGCCCGGGTACCTGTGGCTGCGGTGTGCCGGAGACGGACACCGATGGCGATCTCATCCCGGACTGCATCGACAACTGTGACTCGGTGGCCAACCCGGACCAGGCCGATGGTGACAACGACGGTGTGGGCGATGCGTGCGACAACTGCACGACCATCTCCAACCCGACGCAGGCCGATTGCGATAACGACAGCATCGGTGATGCTTGCGAGATCGCAGCTGGTGCACCCGATTGCAACCTGAACGGTATCCCGGACAGCTGTGACATCACGGCCGGTGCTGCGGACATCAACAACAACCAGGTGCCTGATGCTTGCGAGTCGAACGGTGGTACGCCCTTCTGCTTCGGCGATACCGGTTGCCCCTGTGGCAACACGGTCCCGGCGGGCACGATCTCGGGCTGCCGCAACTCGACTGGTGTCGGTGCGACGTTGTTGGGCTCGGGTATCTGCTCGGTGTCGGGTGACACGCTCGTCCTGAGCGTGACGAACCTCCCGAACCCGGCGCAGCCCGTGTTCACGCTGTTCTTCCAAGGCAACACCACGACCAACACTCCGTTCCGCGATGGCAAGTTGTGCGTCACGGGCAGCGTGGTGCGTCTGATCCAGCGTGATGCGACCGGCGGCTCGACGAGCTACCCGGGCGTCGGTGACCCGCGCATCAGCGCCCTCGGCTCGGTGCCGGCGGCAGGTGCGGCGCGTTACTACCAGGCTTGGTACCGCAACTCGACCGGCCCCTGCGGCACGGGCTCGAACACCACGAACGGTGTGGCTGTGATCTGGACGCCGTGATCTTGGCGTACTGATTCCGCGGGCCGCTTCTCGTCGCGTACGAGAGGCGGCCCGCGGTGTTTTACGAGTTGGTGTTCGCGCGTCCGCGACGCAAGAGCACTTGAGGAGTGTGCAACGGATCCAGCAGCGGCGGCGCCGGGAAGTCTTGCACAACGCGCAGTTGTCGCAACTGGCGTACAGCTGTGCGCCACAAGAGAGCGACAACGAGCAGCCAGATCGTGATGCACACGCCAGCGGGCGCGCCCACCTCCATCAAGAAGAGCGGCGCGTCATAGGCACCATGCCACAGGGTGGGCATGAACAGCGCGAACCATCCGGCCGGCGTGGAACCACGGGCATGGAAGGTCTTGGCCAGATAGGCGCCCATCACGGTGCCAAAGAGCGCGTGGCAGGGGACCGCAGTCAGCGCACGCAACCACCCCGTGGCCGCGCCATGTTCCATGACATAGAGCACATTTTCGACTGCGGCGAAGCCTAACGACACGCTGACGGCATAGACCACCCAGTCGAAGGGCTCATCCAAGTGCGCATCACGCCGCGCACGCCAACGCAAGAAGAGCAGCTTGAAGCCTTCTTCTACGAGTGCCACACCCAGGAAGGCTGTGAGCACAGCACCTAGTAGCGAGCCGAAGAGCTCGGGCCAGATAGGCACCACGATCATCTCGACTAGCACGGTCGGCACGACCGAGGCTGCGCCAAGTAGTAGGTAGAGGCTGAGGTTGCCGTAGGGTTCGCGAAAGCGATCGTGCGACCACAGCAAGTGCACCAAGATGAAGGCGGGACCGAGCGCTAGCGTGAGTAAGTAGAGTGTCTCCAAGCCTTGGCAAAGTAGAAGCGGCCGCAGCGAGGTTCAATGCCTCAGTGCGGCCGCTTGCTTTGTCAAGCGTTTTGGACGCTGCGTACTACGAGCCCGATTCGGCTTCTTGGATGAGCTTCTCCAGCTCGGCATCGAGCTTGGCCTCATCGACGCCGACCGACTTCCAACGGATCACACCCTTGGTGTCGATCAGGTAGACCGTCGGCCAACCGCTGACATTCCAAGCGGTGGAGATGGGACCGCTGGTGCTACCGCCGTTCCAGAAGGAGCGCCAGGTCAGTTGCTTCTCGGCGACGACCTCCAAGATCTTGGCTCGATCCGAGTCGCTGTTGACACCAAGGAGCGCAAAGGGCTTGTTTGCCAGCTTTTCCACGAGCGACCGCTCGTGCGGGTACATGGCCCGGCAAGGGCCTCACCAATCACCCCAGAAGTCGAGCATCACGACTTTGCCGCGATAGTCGCTGAGCTTGAAGGGCACACCGGCAAGGTCTTCTCCTTCGATGTCGGGCGCCACCTTGCCCACGGCGAGCACGGTCAGTTCGCGCACCACACCCTCGGCCGATTGCGCCAGAGTCCGGCGGCGGTGGGGGATGTCGGCGTACTCGCTGATGATGCGCTGGTAGAGCGCGAGCACCTCGGCCTCGGTCTTGGTCGGCGGCTTCGCATCGAGCTCGCGTCGCGCGCGCTCGGCTTCGTCCCAGGCAAGCATGCCCAGCACCTTGCGGTCGGTGGCTTGGGCTTTCACCTTCGCGAGCGCAGCGCCGCTCGGGTCGGCACGGGTGATCATGCCGATCTGGTCGGCGATGCGCTCATCCTTGGCAAAGTTGTCGACGAGTCGTTGCACATGGACTGGCTTCGGTTGCGTGCGCAGCAACCAGACCAGCGCTTGGTAGGCAGCCTCGTCGCTGGCATTGGCAGCGAGCATCGTCTCCAGTGTCGCCACGGCCTCCGCCGGGGACGGCCGAGGTGTGGTCTCGGTGTAGGTTTTGCGCGCAGCTTCATCGTTGCCTAGCGCGCGGAAGTTCTCCATCCACACATTCATGGCGTCGGTGTAGGACTTGATGGCGTCCTTGACCTGCGCGACACGTTGCGTGTCTTGGACTTCGTTCACCGGGGCCGTGGGGGAGGCCACGGGGATGGCGACCACGGGGATGGCTTGGACTACGGGTTCGGGTTGCGGGGGAGGCTGGTCTGTGCGGCAAGCCGCGAGAGCCAGTGCCAAGAGGAGGAAGCGTCTCATTTGCCCAGTCTACGCACGAATCGGGTCAGCCATAGCCTGCGTAGACTCAGGTCTATGAAACGCCTTGTCCTCGTGGCCCTCACACTCCTCCCGGCCTGCATGTTCGAAACCAAAGTGGAGACCAACCCCGCCGCGGCGCAGACCAACTTGCACCAGTTCCGTGTTACGGCGTTGGATGGTCAGCCGGCTGACTTGGCGCAGTACAAGGGCAAGGTGGTGCTTGTGGTGAATACCGCCAGTGAGTGCGGCTATACGCGCCAGTACAAGGGCCTCCAGGAGCTGCATGCGGCCATGGAGAGCAAGGGCTTCACCGTGCTCGGCGTGCCGTGCAATGACTTTGGCGGCCAAGAGCCCGGTTCAGGCGCGGACATCGCCAAGTTCTGCGAAGCGAACTACGGCGTTACCTTCCCGTTGCTGGCGAAGCAAAGCGTCAAGGAAGGCGCCGAGCAGTCGCCCTTGTACAAGTGGCTGGGCTCCACGACGGGCAAGCTGCCGGGCTGGAACTTCAGCAAGTACTTGATCGGCAAGGACGGCACGCCGATCGCGTTCTACACCTCGAATACGGCACCTGATTCGGCCGAACTCAAGCAAGCCATCGAGGCGGCACTCGCTAAGTGAGCTAGCGCTCATTTAGCGATCAGATCGTGAAGTACTTCGCGCTCGGGTGGTGGCACACGAGCGCGGAGGTGGACTGCTCGGGGTCCAGTTGGAACTCGTCACTCATGGTGATGCCAATCGTTCGGGCTCCGAGCAGGTCGAGCAGGATCGATTGATCTTCCATGTTGGGGCACGCGGGATAGCCAAAGCTGAAGCGTGAACCGCGATAGCCTTGTTTGAAGAGCGTGCCCATGTCGCGCGCGTCATCGGCCGCAATCCCGAGCTCGCCACGGATCTGGCGGTGGATGTACTCGGCGAGCGCTTCAGCAGCCTCGACCGAGAGGCCGTGCAGGTGCAAGTAGTCTTGATAGCGGTTGGCTGCGAACCACTCGCGTGCAACTTCGGAGACATGCTGGCCGACGGTGACAACTTGCAAGGCCACCACATCCGGCTTGCCATCACGCACATGGAAGTAGTCGGTGATGCAGCGGCGTTGACGGTCCTTTTGACGCGGGAAGGTGAAGCGCGCTACCTCACGGCCCGTGTGTTCGGGATGCAACAGCACGAGCGTGTCGCCTTCGGGCACGCAGCGCCAGTAACCGTAGGCAGCGGTGGGGCGTAGGATCTTCTCCTTGGCACACTGCTTGGCAAGTTCCAAGTAGAGCGGACGCACATGCTCCTTGACGAACTTGGCGTGTTCGGCCTGAGCTTTGCCTTTGCGTCGATAGCCCCATTGGAACTGGAACAGAGTGGTTTCGTTCACATAAGGCAGGATGCTCTGGAGAGAAATGCCCTCCACGATGCGTGCACCTAGGAACGGCGGCTCGGGGTAGTCGATGTCGCGGGGGACATCGATCAGTTTGCTCCAGACTTTTCCGGCGCGCGGAACGGAGCGCGTGGCGACGGCTTGAGCCGCCTTGCTTGCGGCTGCCAGCGCCACCGCATCGAGATCCACGTCATGTACGCTTGACGCTTCCTTGGCCGCGCGCGGTTCAGGCTTGGCTTCGCCTTTGACGATGCGCTCCATGACGGAAAGGCCGTCGAAGGCATCGGCAGCGTAGTACAGCGCCCCGTTGTACGCGCGGCGGCAATCATCCTCCACATAGCTGCGCGTCAAGGCTGCTCCTCCAAGGATGACGGGCGTGGTGATGCCACGCCGGTTCATCTCTTCGAGGTTCTCCTTCATGATGACGGTACTTTTGACAAGTAGACCGCTCATGCCAATGGCGTGCGGCTGCACATCATTGGTCACATCCAAGATGTGTTGGATCGGCTGCTTGATGCCGAGGTTGTAGACGGTGTAGCCATTGTTGGTGAGGATGATGTCGACGAGGTTTTTGCCGATGTCATGCACATCACCTCGCACGGTGGCGAGCACCAACTTGCCGCGCGCTTCACCTTGTGCGCGCTCCATGTGCGGCTCTAGGTGTGCCACAGCCATCTTCATCGTCTCGGCGGATTGCAGCACGAAAGGCAGCTGCATCTCGCCGCGGCCGAAGAGCTCACCAACGGTCTTCATGCCGGCCAGCAAGTCCACATTGATGATGTCGAGCGGCTTCTTGGTCTGCAGCGCGAGATCCAAATCGTCCGTAAGACCGGGCTTCTCGCCCTCGACGATGCGCCACTGCAAGCGCTCGTAGACATCCTCGGGCACTTTGCGCGCTGCCTTCTTCTCGACCTGCGCTCCTTCGAAGAGCGCGATGAAGGCTTGCAGCGGGTCATACCCTTCGCGGCGTCGGTCGAAGATCAGGTCTTCGGCCACTTCACGCGCCTTGGGGTCGATGCGGTGCAGGGGTTGGATGCGGCCCGAGTGCAGGATTGCCGCGGTCAAACCGCGTTCGCGTGCATGGTGCAAGAACACGGAGTTCAACACATGGCGCGCCGCGGGATTGAGGCCGAAGCTGATGTTCGAGAGGCCTAACAACAGACCTACGCCCGGTAGCTCTTCGCGCACACGGCGAATGCCCTCCAGCGTCTCGACGCCTAACTTGCGATCATCTTCATTACCGGTGCAGATCGTGAAGGTCAGCACATCGAACAAGATGTCCTCGGAGCGCAGCCCCCAGTCTTCCACGCAAATGCGATGGATGCGCTTGGCGATGCGCAGCTTGTCCTCGGCTGTCTTGGCCATGCCGACTTCGTCGATGGTGAGCGCGATCACGGCCGCGCCGTGCTCTTTGACCATCGGCAGCACCTTCTCCATGCGCTCGAGTCCATCTTCCAAGTTGATGGAGTTGACGATAGAGCGACCGCCGGCAAGCTCAAGCGCCGCACGAATCACCGGCGGTTCGGTGCTGTCGATCATCAACGGCGCAGGTACATCGGCGCGGTAGCGCACCAGCACCTTAGTCATGTCGGCAATCTCGTCGCGGCCTACATACGCCGTGCACAAGTCCAGCACATGCGAGCCTTCGCGCACTTGCTCGCGGCCCATCGCGACCATTGACTCGACATCGCCTTTCAGCAGATGCTCACGGAAGGCCTTGGAGCCGTTCGCATTGCTGCGCTCGCCCACGAACAGGATCGAGTTGTCCTGCACCAGCGGTACAGCCGAGTAGATGCTGGTGACTTGCGGTTGGTGCGCTGGACGGCGTTGCTTCGGTGCTCGTGTGCCGATCCTGCGAGCGACGGCGGCTAGGTGCGCAGGTGTCGTTCCACAGCAACCGCCCACGATGTTGAGGCCATCCTCATTCACGAAGCGCTCCAGCCAATCAGCGAGCTCCTCCGGCCCAAGCGGGTAGTGAGTCTTGCCATCCACCAACTGCGGCAAGCCGGCGTTGGGGTAGACCATCACCTTCTTGCGACAGTTCTGACCGAGCAAGCGCACATGCTCACCCATCTCGCGTGGTCCGGTGGCACAGTTGATGCCAACAACATCAATCGGATACGGATCCAACAAAGCGATGGCCGCAGCCATCTCCGTGCCCACGAGCATCGTGCCCGTGACCTCCATCGTGACGGAGACAAAGATCGGCAGGTCGAGGCCCGCTTCGCTGCGCGCAGCGAGGATGCCGTTGACGGCGGCCTTGATTTGCAGCGGATCTTGGCAGGTCTCAATCAAGAAGCCGTCGACGCCACCTTCGATTAGGCCACGCGCTTGTTCGGCGTAGCTGTCTTTGAGGTGCGCATAGCTTGTGTGTCCGAGCGTGGCCAGTTTGGTGCCTGGCCCCATCGAGCCCACACAGAAGCGCGGCTTGTCCGCGGTGCTGTACGCAGCGCACGCTTCCTTGGCCGCGATGGCGGCTGCACGGTTGATCTCACGCGCCTTGTCGGCGAGTCCGAACTCCGACAACACATGCGGCATGGCGCCAAAGGTGTTGGTCTCCACGATGTCGCAGCCCGCAGCGAGATAGTTCTCGTGGATCTTGCGGATGGCATCGGGACGCGTCAGGTTCACATAGTCGACGCAGTTCTCGTGCCCGTGGTAGTCACGCTCCAAATCGAGATTCGCCGCGTGAATCTGCGTGCCCATCGCGCCATCGAGGATCAGCACGCGTGTCTCTAATGCTTGACGCAAGCTGCTCATCTCAGCGAGCTCCCTTGGTCGCGGTTGCAACCAGAGTCATGAAGTGCGGCGGTTGCGGATCGCGTGCTGCGCGCCGTACCGAAGGACGCTCAAAGCCCGCCTCCAACAACATGTGTTCCAACTCGCCTTCGCCGAAGCCAAGGTGGCGATGCTGCAGTTGATCCTTCACCCAACTCTCGCCATGTGCGACGAGATCGAGCACCAACAAACGACCACCGCGCACCAGCACGCGCTGTGCTTCGCGCAGTGCCAACAAAGGATCGTCGCAGTGATGCAACGCTTGCGACAGCACCGCCACATCAAAGGAGTGGTCCGGCAGCGCAAGGTGCGCGATGTCGCTCTCCACCGTGATGATGTTGCCGATGCCTTTTTGCGTCGAGCGTGTGCGCAGCTGCGCCAGCATCTGCGGACTCAAGTCGACTGCAGTGACTTCGCTGGCGACTTCGGCCAGCATCATGGTCAACAAGCCATCGCCCACACCGAGGTCGACATAGCGGCCACGCGGCGCAAGCTGCAGCAAGCCCCGTGCGAGCCCCTCCCACGTGCGACCCGGCAGAGGCTGCTCGCTGAAGTCGGCCGCCACGCGATCAAAGTACGCGCGCGCGTCTTCGCGGCGCCGGTCGCGCAAAGCCTCCAGTCCCGCCATGTCGGCCTCGAACTCGGGACTCTGGCGCGCCTGCCGCAGCGCGGTCTCGGCAATCGTCGCTGCGGTGCCCGGCACGATGCCGTACAAGCTGCGGCGCCCATGGCGGCGGTCTTGGACCAAACCAACTTCCTTCAACAGGGCCAGGTGGGTCGACACCCGGCTCTGGCCCATGTTGAGGATCTCGGTGAAGTCGCTGGTGGAGAGTTCCTCCTCCGCCAAGAGGTTCAGGATGCGCAGCCGAGTTTCGTCGGCCAGGGCTTTGAGCAAACGCGAGGTGCCGTTGAGTCCGATCATGGTATCCGGATGAGATGATAGCCCGATTCCGTGAGCGAGGTGCAAACTCTCCGTTAGCATTGGAAGTTCCCACTATCGCCCCATGCATACGCTTACCTCGCACCTCCTCGGACTGGCCTCGGCCCTCGTCCTTTCCCTACCCGCCGGTGCTCAATGGACCTCGGCCCCCGCGGCGAACACGCCCCTGGGCATCTTTGCCGGCGACTCCGCTGTGCCCAAGGTCGCAGCCTGCGGCGACGGCAGCACGTGGTTTGGTTGGTTCGATAACGCCAGCGGTGCCTATGTGGTGCGGGTCCAAAAGCTCGACGCAAGCGGCTCCCCGGTCTTCCCCGCCGGCCTCCTGGTCAGCAGCCAACCGCAAAGCACCTCGCTCGTCGATTGGGACTTGGTCCATGACGGAGCCGGTGGTTGCGTGCTGGCCTTCACCGATGTGCGCGCGTCAGGAGATCTTGACACCTATGCGTACCGCATCGATGTTACCGGCGCGTCTGTGTGGGGTGCGAACGGTGTCACGCTGTCGGCAGACAACGACTACGAGGCCAACCCGACCATCGCGCGCTTGGCGGATGGTGCCTTTGTGGTGGCGTGGGCGGACTTCCCCAGCACTGGCCCCGGAGCGATCCGCATGCAAAAGCTGGACGCCCAAGGCACACCGCAATTCGCGCCGGAAGCTGTGGCGCTGACTGGTGGCGGCTCCGAGAAGCCTGCTTTCCATCGTCTCGTGGCGACGGACGACGGGGGCTGGATCCTCTCTTATGTGCGCGACACAGCCACCTTCCTGGCGCCGCGTCATGTGCGCGCGCAGAGGTACAACGCGCAAGGCGCAGCGCAATGGGCCAGTCCAGTATCTGTCTACGATGCAGGTTCCGTGCCGATCGCGCACCTGCCGCGCTTGGTAGCGGATGGCAACGGAGCGTGGCTGGCCTGGCATCGCTCTTCTGGAAGTTTTTTTGACACGTTGGTCCAGCGACTCGATGCCAACGGTGCGGAACAGTACCCGCACAACGGCTTGGCTGTGTCAAGTGAACTGAACATGACCAAGATCGATCCGTCGATCAGCGCGCTGGCGAACGGGGACTTGCTGGTCGCCTTCGGCAAGCGCAATTCGGCGCAAAGTGCTTGGGGTTTGGGAGCCCAGCGCGTCACGCGCAGTGGCACACTCGCGTGGGGCAGCAACGGCTTGGCGATCTTGCCGTTGGACACCACCTTCGAGTCGTTCCCGCGCGCGATTGCCGTGGGCAACACCGGCGTGATTGCGTGCTTCCAATCAGCTACTGGTTCGCAAGCAGCCTCAATCCTCGCGTGGCGTTTCGATGCCAACGGCGCGGCCCTGTGGCCCAGCGCACCGGCCATTGTCTCCAACGTGCCCTCGGCCAAGGACGATCTCGAGTACGCCTTGGATGCGAGCGGCGTGGTGCGGTTCGGCTGGGATGACGAGCGCACCGCAGGCGGCGACATCTACGCGCAGAACCTGAACGCAGACGGCACGCTCGGCACTGCGAGCTTTGGCTTCTCGACCTACTGCATTGCGGCACCCAACTCGACGGGCGTGGGAGCCAGCATCGGCGCACAAGGCAATGCTGTCTACGCACTCAACGACTTCACGCTGACTTGCAGTGGCCTGCCTGCGAACACGACGGTGCTGGCGTACTGTGGCCCGAGCCAAACGCAGGTCCCATTCGTCAACGGCTTCCGCTGTGTCTCGGGCACGACCACGCGCATCGGTGGGGCCACACCGGTAGGTGCCGCAGGCGCCTACTCGCGCCGTATCGACTACACGCAAGCGCCGCTGAACGCAGGCCCGAATGCCATCGCGCCTGGCGTCACGCGCTATTTCCAGCTGTGGTACCGCAATGTCGCCGGCGGCGGTGCCGGTTCGAACTTGTCCAACGGCCTGCAGGTGGTCTTCGCGCCCTGACGCGAAGACACAGGCGCGCCGCGTTGTGCGGCGCGCCCATGCACCGTTAGAGCTGTGTGGCAACAACGTCGAGATCTACCGGACCTCGAATCGTGCCCCATGTGTAGCCGCTCTTAGGCGTGACGCTGATGGAATAGCCAAGCACTGCATGCGCTGGCCGCTGCGGCGCAACCACATTGCGGTCGATGCCCGCCATGTGGAATGTCTCGGTGCTCGTGCCCGTCAACGGGTACAGCTTGAGGCTGTCGATCTGCTGCATGACGCCAACGCCGTAGAGAAAGTTCATGTGCATGCTGACGGCGCGCACATTCGTGTTCGTAGATGGGTCCACAACCGTGGCCGTCGATCCCACCCACAGCTCCAGCTCGACGCCGTTGCCAATGTCGTACGTGCCGTACCAGAGCGGCTCGCCCGAGGTTTGCAGGATTGCCGTTGCGTGTTGCGCCGCGGGGCCTTGTGTTACTTGGGCAATGGTTGCGAGGCTCAGGCCCGCCCCCAACACGATGGACGAAAGAGTCAGATACGAGTTAGAAAACATGATTTTTCTGCGCTGTAATTGAGGAGTGGTGTGAATTAGCAGTCACCGAGGATGTCGCTGCATTCAGCGACATCACCCCATGTCTTGCCGGGTTTGGGTGTCACAGTTGCACCCTGAACGCCAACCCCATAGGTTGTTCCGTTGGGGTTGTTTGATGCAAATCGCACGCCACCATTTTGGCCAAAAACCTTAGTCTTCCCTGTAGTGCCGTGACAAACGTAGTGCCGTGACAAACAGAGAACGTTGAATTAGAGCACCCCGGGACATGGCATGGCCCGAAGCAACTGGCAGTCGGCGCGGGCGGGGGACATGCAGAAGTCGTGATGGCCAGGCGGGCCACTATAGCAATTAACATTTCGGGTCTTCTCTGGAAAAATACAACAGCGGGTCTTCCATCGGGCACATGCCCAATGAGCGCCTAGACTGTAATTAGCAACCGAAGTGGACTGCAAGAAAACCGTGTGTAATCGCGAGATCTTCAATTCCCCCTCCAACTCTACAAGCAACATCTGGTTTATCGCCATCAAACATACGAGTTGTACCCCCTCGATATAGGAGTAGGAAAGACGTCAGCTTGCGCCTATCGCGGTGGGGGAGGCACATGTGCGGCCCAAAGGCGCCTAAAGTCGGCCTCGGCATGGCGCGCGCCTTTGCGAAGCTCCACAATCGGCGCCTTGCGGGCATCCGGCCCGCGGAGCCCTGACCTATGAGCGACCCTCTCACGGAACTGGATGCACTGCCGCTGACGCGCGGCGAGAACCTGACGAACCTGCAGGCCCACATTCTGGCCGAGCAGGCGCGGCACCCGAATGCTTCGGGCACTCTGTCGTGGATTTTGTCCGCGCTGTCGTTTTCGGGGCGCGTGATCAGCGCCAAGGTGCGGCGCGCGCGCATCCAGAGCGTGTTAGGAACACTTGACAGCGAGAATGTGCAGGGCGAGACCCAGCAGAAGCTCGATGTCATCGCAAATGAGACGCTGTTACGTTGTCTCGGCACGCGCGCCGGAGTCGCGATCGTTGCCAGCGAAGAGAACGAAGAACCCATCGTGCTGCGGCGCAACCATGAGGGCGAGCGCCCGTATGTGGTGCTGTTCGATCCGCTTGACGGCAGCTCCAACATCGACACTGGCGGCGCCGTGGGCACCATCTTCTCGGTGTTGCGCTATGACCGTCGCGCGCCGGAACCGAACGCGAGCTTGCTGCAACGCGGTGCCGAGCAAGTGGCGGCGGGCTACATCCTTTACGGCAGCTCGACCATCTTGGTGCTGACCACCGGCAACGGTGTATCGATGTTCGTGCTCGATCCGTCGATCGGCTCGTTCTTGTTGGTGGCTGACCAACTCAAGATCCCGAAGACCGGCAAGATCTACTCGTGCAACGAGGGCAACCGGCTGAGCTTCCCCGACGGGTACCAGCGCTACCTCGATTGGGCCCAGCAAGAGGGCTACTCGACGCGCTACTCGGGCACGATGGTGGCGGACGTGCACCGCATCTTGTTGAAAGGTGGCGTGTTCCTGTACCCACCGACCAAGAAGGCCCCGGAAGGCAAGTTGCGCTTGCTGTATGAAGGCAATCCGATGGCCATGATCATCGAGCAGGCGGGGGGCAAGGCCTTCGCAGGACCTGTGCGTCTGATGGAACGCGTTCCGAGCGCCATTCACCAACGCACCAGCGTCATCATGGGTAGCCCTGACGAGGTCGACCACGTGCTGCGGCACCTCGCGTGAGGGCCATTTCTTCCCACTTGCGGCCGATTCGCGTCTCTTGCGCGGCTTTTCTGTGGGGTGGGGCTCTCCGCTAGCCGACTTGCTGCGTACACTTACCTGCGTTCGCAGAGGAATCTAGACCGCTGCGAGCCCGTCCGACGCGCCACGCGCGCCCACCGGCCGGACCGAAAGACAACCCTCGAGAGGATAACCAACATGAAGAACCTGATCGTCGCTTTCGCCCTCGTGGCATCGTTCGCCGCCTGCAAGTCGGAGAAGACCTCCGTTGTGGACCCGAGCGCCCCGAAGGCCGAGTGCAGCACCGGCTGCGACATGGAAAAGTCGAGCTGCGAAGCTAAGAGCTCCTGCGAGGAGAAGCAGGCCGCCGGCCAGTGCCCGGCTACGCAAGCTAAGAGCAGCTGCTGCGCCGAGAAGCCGCAAGGTTGATTCCCCGCAAGGGTGATTGCCTTGCCATGTCCGGCGCACCACTCGGTGCAGCCAGCGACTGGTAGCAACTACCGGATGAGCCGTCCTCGCATGCGAGGGCGGCTCATTCTCATTTGCGGAGTGCACAAGTCAGTCGCGCACGACATCCAGACAATGCACCTCGAACACGAGGTCACTGTCGGGCGGTACCAGGTTGGGGACGCCGCGCGCGCCATAGCCCAAGGCACTCGGCACGCGAATGCGGCGCCGGCCAGTGGCTTGCATGCCCAAGAGCCCGTCATCAAGACCGGGTACCGGCGCTTCGCCCAAGCGCACGCGCAACGGTGTGCCCAGATCGATGGTCGACATCAAGCGCTCGCCGCTCGGCAAGGACATGACATAGTCGACCACCAGCGTGTCCTGCGGTCCCGAGACAGGGCCATGACCGCGGTACAGATCGGTCCATTCGACACCGCTCGTGGTGCGCACATCCTCGCGCGCGGTCGGCACCGGTCGCGGGTCCAAGCGCAGGCCATTGCAGCTGACAAGTACACTTGACAGCGTCAAGCTGCCCAGCGCTACAGTCCACACGGTTGACCAGTGGTGTGTGTACTTCATCCTGCCAGCACCGCAGCGATCACGGCCACATCGACGATGTCTTCGGCCTTGCAGCCGCGAGACAAGTCCATGAACGGCTTGTCGAGGCCTTGCACCAACGGTCCCAGGGCCTTGGCTCCGGCGAGGCGCTCGGTCAGCTTGTAGGCGATGTTGCCTGCATCCAGATCAGGGAACACCAGCACATTGGCCTTGCCGCCTACCGGCGAGCCAGGCGCCTTGCGCTCGGCAACAGACGGCACGATGGCCGCATCGGCTTGCAGCTCGCCATCACAGGTCAGGTTCGGCGCGCGCTTCTTCAACATCTCCGTCGCCGCGCGGACCTTGCCCACGTCCGGATGCGTCGCCGATCCATAGGTGCTGAAGGACAACAGCGCCACGCGCGGCGATTCACCTACGAGGCGGCGATGACTCTCCGACGCAGCCAGCGCGATGTCGACCAACTGTTCCGACGTGGGGTTGGGCACCACACCGCAATCGGCATAGGTCAGCACCTTGTCGGGGAACACCATCAGGAAGCACGAGCTGAGCGTGTCGATGCCGCGCGCCAAGCCGATCACTTGCAAGCCTGCGCGCAGCACATCGGCCGTGGCGGCTTCGCTGCCGGCGACGGCACCTGCGCAGTCACCGCTGGCCACCAAGAAGGCGCCGAAGTACAGCGGGTCTTGACTGCACTTGGCGCGTGCTTCGTCGAGGGTCAGGCCTTTGGCCTTGCGCTTCTCGTAGAGCTGTTCAGCAAACTTGACAGCTCTGGGATCGCGCGCGAAGGTGATGACTTCGCAACCTTGCGGCGGCGAGGCAGCCATGCGCCCGTTGTCGAGCAGCACGGGGACACACAACTTCTCCTTGGCCAGGATGGCAGCGGCCTGCAGCACGCGCGGGTCCTGCGTCTCCGGCAGCACAATGCGCCGTTGCGCGCGACGCGCCTTCTCGCGCAGCTCGAGCAGCACATTCATGTGCCGGCCTCCGTTTGATCGAGGACCTCTTGCGGCACATCGACCAGCATGCGCAGGACGGCCAAGCCGTGCGTCTTGCCTTGCGCATCGGTCTTGAGGCTGGCCGAGCCGCCGCCGCCCAAGCTGTCTTCAAGGATGAAGTTCAACAGCTGCAGTTCGGCCGAGGCGTAGCGCTTGACGCCGCCCAAGTTGATGCCGCTCATGTGGGCGCGCACGCGCTCGGCAGTGAGTTCGCGCTCCAACCAAGCATACGCCGCTGGCGAACGCGCCAGCACGCCTACATTCGAGCCTTCGCCTTTGTCGCCCGAGCGCGCACAAGCAAGGCGTGAGAGGGGGACGATCATGACGCAACAACCTCCACCTTCGTACTGATCGTGGACTTCTCCAACAATGCCGGCCAGAAGCCGATGATCTCGCTGGCCTTGGGCCGTCCGCCGGCAAAGCCTGTGACTCCCGGCGGGCCGGAGGTGACGAGGGGCACGAGCTCCATGCCAAAGCGATCGACCTTGGCACGATCGGGGCCTTTGACGCCCAAACGCAACACGACCTCGACTGGCTCGTGGCTGGTGCCGCCTTCGATGCCGGCGTGGCACACACCGGAGCCCACATGCTCCTCGAGTCGCTCGTGAGGCGCGTAGTGATAGCCGTCGAACGCGAGGCGATCCCACACCAAGCGCGCGCAGAGTTGCGACTTGGCCAATGCGTCCGGGCCACTGATCGTGAGCTCGCCCAGAGCCTTCCAGCCCGCCGAGTAGCTCATGGACACCTTGTAGGTGGGCGTGGGCGCTTGGCCCTTCACGCCAGAGATTTTGACACGGTCGGGACCATCCTGCTCGACGCGCGCGGTGGTGAAGTCCGCACTGACATCCGGTCCGATGTAGGCGCGCGGATCGCCCATCTCATAGGCCAGTTGGTGCTTGACCGTCGACACATTGATCAAACCACCCGTCTGCGCGTGCTTGGTGATGTGGAAGGTGCCATCGCGCCGCGCGGCGACGATGGGATAACCGATGCGGGCCATGTCGGGCACGGCACGCCAGTCGGTGTAGTTGCCGCCTGTGCATTGCGCGCCGCATTCGACGATGTGGCCCGCGACCGTGCCCGCGGCCAGGAGGTCATAGTCAGTTGGCTTCCAGCCGAACTCGTGGATCAGCGGGCCGAGCACTAGGCCCGGATCCGTACCACGACCGGTGATCACAATCTGCGCGCCTTGGGCCAACGCTTCGGCGATCGGGAAGGCACCGAGGTACACATTCGCGCTGGTGACCTGCGCACGGAACGGTGCCAGAGGGGCGCCGGTGTCCATGTTGGCCAAGCTGTGGCCTTGTGCCAGCAACTGATCCAAAGACCCTAGGATGTCGTCGCCTTCGACGATGGCGACTTTGACGCCGTGCAAGCCATGCTTGCGCAACACCGCCAATACCGCACTCATGCATGCACGCGGGTTCACACCACCTGCGTTGGCGACCACCTTGATGTTCTTCTGCACCAACTCGGGGCCGATGCGGTCGATGAGCTTGACGAAGTCCGTCGCATAGCCTGCATCCGGTGCACGCGAGCGCAGCTTCTGCATGATGCTCATCGTGACCTCGGCAAGGTAATCCAAGGTCAGGTAGTGCAGCGGGCCTTCACGCACCAGCCGCACAGGGGCGATGATCGAATCGCCCCAAAAACCTTGCCCGTTGGCGACTAGAACCGTTTCGCGTGCGCTCATGGTCCGGCAAGTTTAGCTTATGGGAGCTTGGATTCAGAGCACGGGCACCCGTTAGGACGGAGACACGATGGCTACGAAGACGGTTGATTGGTACTACCACCGCAAGGGTTGAACGAGCTGCACGCGCTCCGACGCCTACATGGCCGATCGGAAGCTGACTGTCCGTGAGACAGTCGATGCCAAAAAAGTGCGCTTCGCCGCAGGAGACTTGGCCGAACTTTTCGGCGCTGCAGGCGAAGCGCAGGTGGTCAAAGGCAAGGCGGTTGTGGCCTACCAGTGGAGCGGGGGCAAGCTGCCCGCCGAGCTGAAGGCCGCCGTTTTGGGGCCTTCAGGGAATCTGCGCGCACCGACCGCGCGTGCGGGGCGTACTTGGGTTGTGGGGTTCGCCCCTCAGGCCTGGGACTTGCTCTGAGGGGCTAGGTCCTGAGTTCAGCCCTGTCAGGTTTTCTTGACAGGTGCTGCGCACGCACTCTTGGCGGCTGGCGCGGCACAGGCGCTCTTGGCGGTAGGGGCCGCACAAGCGCTCTTCGCGCCCGTGCTGCATGTGGCACCTTGCTCCAAGCCGGCCACGCGGTTCCAAGGCATGCGTCCCATCACGAGCGCCAAGCCGCAGAACCCGGTAACACCTGCGAAGGCGAGCCCCGCGCCCATGAAGGCCGGCACGATCAAGGCCCACGGAGAGAGGAATGCACCCGCCGCAGTGCCCAGCAGCACAATGGTGCCGACTGTCAATTGCACTTGACGGTCGAGCGGCAGCGTGCGCTTGGCGCCCAACTTGGTCGGCAAGCCCGCTGCGTTCCACGCCAGCATGCCACCCTCGAGCACTTGCACCTTGGCCTTCAACCCTTGCAGTTGATCGGCGGCCAATTGCGCGCGGCTGCCCGAGCGGCACACCACGATGATCTGGCGTGCGTCCTGCAACTCGCCCTTGCGGTCGGCTAGGCGATCGAGAGGCATCAGCTTGGCGCCCTCGATGTGTTCTCCGGCGTATTCGGCTGGCGTGCGCACATCCAACAACACGAGATCGGCGCGCGAACGCTTCAACATTTCGGCGTCTTTGGCCGCAACGGTAGGCGAATCCGGCACCTGCCCCATGTTGT
>JBILXQ010000010.1:0-17644 GCA_044378375.1 Planctomycetota bacterium | reverse complement strand
GGATGTGCCGGGGACCTATTCGCTGGCCGCCAAAAGCAAGGAAGAGGAGCTGGCGCTCAAATGCCTAGCTGGCATCGGCGGCGAGCCGGCACCGGATGCGGTGCTGTTGGTGCTGGATGCCACGCAGCTGTCGCGCAACTTGTACTTGGCCCTGCAAGTACTCGAGCTGCGCGTGCCGGTGATCATCGCGCTCAACATGGCGGACGAGCTCGCCAAGCGCGGCCAGACGCTGGATGTCGCCGCTCTAGAGCGTGAGCTGGGTGTACCCGTGGTGTTGGTTTCGGCGCTGCACGATCGCGATCTTGGGCCGTTGTTGGCGCGCTTGAGCGAAGCACTCGCAGGCCGCGCCACGCAGCTGGCGCGCCCGCAAGTCAGCTTGAGTCCCGTGCTGCAAGCCGCGGTGCACGAAGTCGCGCAGCATGTGCCTGAGGAATGGCTTACCCCGGCCAAGGCGTCACACCACGCACACTTGGACGCTCGCCGCCAGGCCTTCGCCGCTTGGGCGTTGTTGTCGCTCGAAGAGCGCGATGAGCTCGACGATGTGCCGGCCAACTTGCGTGCCCAAGCGCTGCGCGTGCGCGCCGCCTATGCCGCACAGGGTCATGCTCTGGACGACGAACTCGTCGCTGCGCGGTATGCGTGGATCGACGAGCGCCTGCCGCGCATGGTGCGCACCGCGTCCACCACCAAACCCGTCAGCGAACGCATCGACAGCGTGTTGCTGCATCCGGTGCTCGGCTTCGCGGTGTTCTTGCTGTTGATGGGCATCGTGTTCCAAGCGCTGTTCGCTTGGAGTGATCCGCTCATCGGCTATGTGGAAGCCGCAGTCGGCTGGGTGGGCGATAGCTTGCGTGGCGTGCTGGCCGAAGGCTTGGTGACCGACTTCGTGGTCGATGGCTTGGTCGCAGGCGTCGGCAGTGTGATCGTCTTCTTGCCGCAGATCCTGTTGCTGTTCTTCTTCATCGGGTTGATGGAGGACACCGGCTACATGGCGCGCGTGGCGGCCTTGATGGATCGCGTGATGCGCACGATGGGCCTCTCCGGGCGCGCGTTCGTGCCGATGTTGTCGGGCTATGCCTGTGCGGTGCCAGCGATCCTCGCCACGCGCACGATGGAGCGCCAGCGTGATCGACTGTTGACCATGCTGGTGGTGCCGCTGATGACCTGCAGCGCGCGCTTGCCGGTGTACACGCTGCTGATCGGCGCGCTGTATCCGCCCACGGTGGTGTTGGGCTTCGTCCCTGTGCAGGGGCTGTTGATGGTGGCGATGTACTTGTTCAGCACGCTGGTCGCGCTCGTCGCCGCCGCAGTGTTGTCCAAGACTCTGTTCCGCGGCCAAGCAGCGGCGCTGATTCTCGAGTTGCCGGCCTATCGCGCGCCGCACTGGCCCAGCATGTGGTCGATGATGCGCCAACGCGCGTGGTCGTTCCTGCGCGATGCGGGCGGCGTCATTTTGGCCTGCACCGTGGCGCTCTGGTTCTTGTTGACCTTCCCGCGCAACGACGACGCGCAAGCAGTCCTGACTCAAGGCGGCGCGACGACCGAAGCCGAAATGCGCGCCGAGCAACTCGCTGACAGCTGGGGCGGTCGCTTCGGTCATTGGATCGAACCAGCGATCGAGCCCTTGGGCTTTGATTGGAAGATCGGCGTCGGTCTCGTCGGTGCGTTCGCCGCACGCGAAGTGTTCGTGTCCACGATGGGCGTGGTGTACGGCTTGGGCGACGCGGATGAAGAGTCCGACACCTTGCGCGCCACCATCAAGGCCGAGACGCACGCCGACGGCAAGCCGGTCTACACGCCCTTGGTCGGCCTGTCGCTGATGGTGTTCTTTGCCTTGGCATGCCAGTGCATGAGCACACTCGCCGCGGTCAAACGCGAGACACGCACCTGGCGCTGGCCGGTGTTCCTGTTCGTGTACATGACAGCGCTCGCGTGGATCGCGAGCTTTGTCGTGTACCAGGGCGGCCGCTTGCTCGGGTTCTGACGCTCACTCGCCCTTCAAGAAGGCGATGAACTTGTCTTCGGGCCGCAAGCCAGCCGTCTTGCGCAGCACCGTGGCGGTCTGCGGGTCATAGACCAGATAGAACGGCAACGCGAGCGACTTGGTGAGCTCTTGCTGCAGCTTGAGGTTCTGAGCCAACGCCGGCCCGCCATCGGTGTGCAGGCGCGCTTCGATGTACTTTGACTTGAGGACGTCGGCGACCGCCGGACGCGGGAAGATCTTCTCTTCCATCACGCGGCAGTTGACTCATGTGAAGCCGGTGAAGTTCAGCAAGACCAACTTGCCTTCGTTCTTCGCGCGCGCCACGGCGGCATCAAAGTCGTCTTTGATGATCACATGGCCCGTCGTCTCGGCCTTGCCCTCCGCGTTGGAGCCACCGGTCTTGGTCGAGTAGTTGGGAATGATCGCAGTCATCACCGGATCGACGCTGTGGCCCAAGGCACCGTACAAGCAGTACATCGCGAACAAGCCGCTCGCAAAGCCGCCGACCATGCGCTTGGGCGAGACACTGGCGGACTCTTCGGTGCCGTATTCGTCCTTCAAGCGCAGCCAGCCAAACAAGTAGGCCATGGCGATGAAGAAGATGGCGGTCCACAGGAACAAGAACAGCTCGCGAGAGAGCCAGCCCCAACCCCACACGAGGTCCGCGTTCGACAGAAACTTGAGCGCCGCCGCGATCTCGACGAAGCCGAGGAAGACCTTCAGCGAGTGCATCCACTCGCCGCTCTTGGGCAACGCTTTGACCTTGTCCGGCACCATGGACAAGCCCATGAACGGCAAGGCGATGGTCAAGCCGAACACGCCCATGCCCAACGCGATGCGGCCCACGCCGCCTTGCGAGGCACCCGTCGACAACAAGGTGCCCACGAACGGTGCCGTGCAGGTGAACGAGGTGATCACGAGCGTGGCGCCCATGAAGAACACGCCCACATAGCCGCCGCGGCTAGACGCAGCGCCGGCCATGTTCATCATCCAGCTCGGCGGGTTCAGCGTCATGACGCCGAACAGCGTCAACGCGAACAGAATGAACATGCCGCCGATGACGAGGTTGGTCACCGGATGAGTCGCGAAGGCGATGATGACCGGCCCCACCACCACACCGATCAACACAAAGATGAGCACGATGCCCGCGCCATACATCAGCGACAGCGGCAGGGTCGAGCCCTTGTTCGCCGAGGCTTGCTTCGTGAAGAAGCTGATGGTGATCGGAATCATCGGGTAGGTGCAGGGCATCAGCAGGGTGAACAGCCCCCACAGCACGGCGGACAACAGGAAGGCCCACAGGCTTTGGCCCTCGGTGTCGCCGGATCCGTAATCAGTCGTCTCCGCGGCGGTGACGGCAGCACTGGCCTCCGGCTTGGGCTGGGGCGTGGCCGTCAGATCGGCGGGAAACTGCGCCCACAGGGACGCGACTCCTTCGCTGGTGACGCCAATCGTCTCGGCGTAGGGCGTGCACACGCCGCCATCGCCGTTCTCACATGTCAGGCCCTGCAGCTTGACCTGCAAGTCCGACAGCTTGGCATCGGGGGCCGCGGTGCCGCGCAACCACAAGCGCAACTGCTCGACATGCTCGTAGATCTTCTTCGGCCCATCACCGAAGTCCTGCGTCGCCGTCTCAGGCTCGCTCCAGCGCCAATCGCCCCAAGTAAAGCCCGCGCCGCTGATCTCGACGGTCGTGGGTTGGCCCACGGCGCCTTCCTCGCCAATGTCGGCCTCGGTCGGCCCGTGATAGAGGTGCCAGCCTTCGTCGATCTCGACGATGACCGCGACCTGCACTTCTTGACCCTTTTGCACGGCATAGAAGGTCGCGGCGGCGTGTGTGTCGTCGTCTTGGGCGACGGCCAGACCCATCGGCAGCAGCAAGGCACACAGGTGCCACGCCACGGCCACAAGGGAAGCGAGGAAGTCTCTCATGCTGGAGTCATCGTAGCGCAGGGCAAGACACCGAATGAAGGGCTTGCGTGGCAGTGCAGCAAAGGCCGATCATGGACGCATGAATCTCGCAAGCCTTGCTCTGGTCTGTTTGGTGTCTATGTCGTTTGCCCCCGTGCAGGACAAAGTGGCACCGCCTAACCCTACGCAGGCGCAGGGCCGCGTGTTGGAGCAACTTCAGGGCGCATGGCGCTTGCGCAAGATCGAGGACAAGCAGCTGGCCTCGCAGCGCCGCCAAGAAACCGGGTACATGGTGGTCTCGGGTTCGCATGTCGCCCTGGAGATCCATGTCGGCTACACGCAGGACAACGGCTTAGTGGGCCAGCCCATCTTTCAGACCGGCATCTACGCCTCCTCGATCGACAAGGAGTTGAAGTTGGTGCTCAACACCTTGATCGGCTCGAACACCGATTCGCGCTTCAAGGCCTCGGCCGAGCAAGTGGGCAAGCAACGCAAGTACTCCGTGGACCTCGTCGGCGCCATGCTGACCCTGCGCCGCGACGATGGCGCCCAGTTCACCTTTGATCGCTTGGCCGACAATGTACAGCGCTATGACTTCTACGGGCGCAAGGTCGCCGAGCCCAAGCAAGAGCCCGTCAAAAATCCTTGACAGACTAGGGGCGGTTGGTGGTCACAAAGTCCACACCCATCGCCCACAGCTGCTGGATGCGGACAGGATCATCGACCGTATAGACCCCGATGGACCAGCCGCGTGCATGAACTTTGGGCACATCCTCTGGACGTAGGTCCGTGTGCTTCCAATGCACGAAGCGCGCCCCTGTTTGGGCGATAGCGTCGAGTGTGGCCTGATCGAGCACACCAGAACCGAGTGCACCTAGTACGAGGCTCGGCTCCTGTGCATGCACGGCTCGCAACCATTGCCAATCGAAGCTCTGCACGACATCAAGGTGCACGCGCTCTAAGCGGCACACGGGCTCCAGCACGGACTCGGGGCTTCCGTCCTTGCGCTCGATCATGGCGGGCCGGCTGCCCAACAGGCGCAGTGCTTGCTCCAAACTGGGAACGAGTGTGCCGCGATGGGCCTCCCCCTTCCAAGAACCTGCGTCCAAGACACGCAACTGAGACCAGTCAAGAGAACTTGACAAGCATTCTGGACCGTGCAAGTCAGCCGCGTTCGTGGTGCGGTCCAGCGTCCGATCGTGCATCAGAAACGCGACACCATCGCGTGATGCATAAGTGTCAAACTCGACCCAAGCAGCATTCGCTTCTACCGCTGCCTGCAAAGCGGGCAGCGTATTCTCGGGCCACTCGGCGCTGGCTCCACGATGCGCCACGATGCCGCTGGGGACTCGAGCAACAGCTGTGCACGCTGACCCAGCCAGCGCAGCAAGCAGCACAAAGAAGAGGCCTCGCATACCCCCCGGCATGCGAGGCCCAGGCGCAGGCATAATCAGATCTGCCACGCCACCAACAAGCCGTTCGAGAGATTGAACGTGCTTGCAGTGCAATAGGTCGCCGAGTTGCGGTACCACACTTGATAGGTCCGCGTACTTCCAGCAGGCACCACGCCCTTGATGGAAATCGGCGTCGTCGAGCTAGCGTTCGGGTACTGCGACGCACCCGCCGCATTCACCGCTGTGCCAAGGCGCACCACAGAGCCAGCAGCGCAGCGCAAACCATCTCCAAAGGCCACGCCTGCTCCACCGTTTTGTTGCGTCGTGCCTTGGAAGTACAGCGCCGAGCTGTTCGGCATGCCGCCACCGAGCAATACAAAGGTGTCGTTGCTGACGCTCGCATTGCCGCTCGAGCTGAGCAACGCACCCAACGGGTTGACCGAGTTCGCGCAACCAGCACCTGCTGCCCCAGCGTTGCCGCACGGGCAGGCGACCCCGCTGCCATCGCCAAAGCAGAACGGCGTAGTTGCGTCGCAAGCATCACCTAAGCCATCGCCGTCGATGTCGCTTTGCGTTGCGTTGGCAACCAGCACGCAGTTGTCGCAATCATCACCAATGCCGTCGGCATCAATGTCCGGCGCGCCGATCACATTCACCAAGCCTAGGTCTAAGTTCTGAGCCGAAGTGACAGGCCCATAGATCTCCAACGGATCAAAGGTGAACGCAAAGCCCACCACACCGTTCACATCCGCGGCAACCCACCGGCAGGGCGTGCCATCCGCGTTGTACAAGCGATAGAGCGCATCCGGCGTCCAAGTCGCTGTAGCGGGGATCGCGAAGCCACCCAACTCGTCAGCGTAGTAGCCACCGGTCGCAGGGTCGTCGAGCGGAGATTGGTAGCTGACGGCATCCACAGGCGTGAAGCCCGACAACACACCTGCATCCAAGTTGTTGTCGTTGTCGAGATCCAAATCAGTACCCACCGCGGGCACAGTGCCGTAACCCAGTACGAAGGTGTTGGCGCCGTTCTCGATGTCCGGGATGAAATCGTTGTAGACCACGGATGTCAGCACATCGACAACCGGCGTGAAGGGTGTGCCAGGAATGTCGCGCACCAACAGCAAGCCGTTCGGACCGGTGCTAAAGGCATTGAGGTCCAAGACCACATCGAGCATGCCTTGCGCCAACTGACCTGTGTCACCTTCAATGACCAGCAACTTCCAACCAGCGAGGGAAGCGTTGGCCGGGCCACGAAGCTCGATGGACTCGAGTCCTTGGTCAGCACCCGGAGCGTTGATGAGTGCTTCGCTGATGGTGAACTGAGCCTGTGCGCTAGCCGTCAGCGCAGCGAAGACGGCGAGGGTAACGATGTGCTTGATGTACATAGCGCTTATTGAGCGCTGCCTCGATGAAGGACGCTTCAAGCACATGCAAACAGCACAAAGAAGTGGGCCCCGATCGCCAGAGCGACCGGGGCCCGTCGAGTCCCAAACGAAACGCTTCGGAACCTAAACGCTCAGGGCGTCCAGATGACGGCGACTGCGTTCGTCAAGTTCGAGCCGCTGCCACAGGGGCCAAGGGCGTTGCGGTACCAGACTTGGTAGTACCGCGCAGCACCCGTGCTCGGGATCGAACCCACCACCGAGATGCGCGGGTTCAAGCCTTGCGGGTAGACCGCCGCACCCTGGAAGGGCGAGAGCGTAGCCACACGCACCACATTGCCAGCTAGGCAGCTCTTGCCATCCGCGAACGGCAGCTGCTGGCGTGCGTCACCTTGCAAGAACAAGGCGAAGCTACGAGCAGCGAAGCCCGGGTTGGGCATGCCACCCGCCGACAGCACGAAGCTATCTGCGGCCACCGAGGAGGTGCCGGAGCCGAACAGGAACGCACCCACACCGGCGGAGTTGCGGCAACCGCCAACGGCCGAGTTGTTGCCACACGGGCAGCCGCTGGTGCCAAAGCAGAACGGAGTACCGCCGGTGGTTTCACACTCGTCGGGCACGCCCGTCTGGTTCACATCAGCCGAGAACGCGCCCACGATGTCACACGCGTCCGGCACCTTGTTCAGGTTGCAATCCGGTGCGCCAGCGAACAGCTCGCACGCATCGCCTTCGCCGTCGAGATCGCAGTCAGCCTGCGTCGCGTTGGCGAGGAAGGTGCAGTTGTCACAGGCGTTGCCCACGCCATCGTTGTCCGTGTCCAACTGGTCCGCATTCGGAACGGCCTCGCAGTTGTCGATGCAGTTCGCACGACCATCGAGGTCCGTGTCGATGTCGACCACACCACAGCCACAAGCACCAGGTGAGGTCTTGTTGACATCGTTCGGGCAACCGTCATTGCAGTCCGGCGTACCGTCGGAATCGGTGTCCGTCTCCGCAACGCCGCAGCCACACACACCCGGAGTGGTCTTGTTGACATCGTTCGGGCAGCCATCGTTGCAGTCCGCCGTGCCGTCACCATCCGTGTCGGTGTCCGCGAAGCCACAACCACACGCACCCGGAGCCGTCTTCAACGGATCATTCGGGCAGCCGTCGTTGCAGTCCGCCGTGCCGTCGAGGTCCGTGTCGGTGTCCGCGAAGCCGCAACCACACGCGCCCGGAGCCGTCTTCAACGGATCGTTCGGGCAGCCGTCATTGCAGTCCGCCGTGCCGTCGAGGTCCGTGTCGGCATCCGACACACCACAACCACACACACCCGGAGCCGTCTTCAGCGGATCGTTCGGGCAACCATCGGCACAATCGGCTGTGCCGTCGCTGTCGGTGTCCGTGCTGGAGGTGTCATTCGGGCAGGGATCGACGCTGCAGGTGTTGGCCGGATAGCCCGCGTTTCCTAGCCCGTCGCCGTCGGTATCGGTGCAGGTGTCACACGCGTTGGCCAAGCCATCGCTATCCGCGTCATAGACCGCATTGACCGAACCAGGTGTCAGCGTTTGCGGAGTGACGACCAAGTTCACGCCATGCAGATCGAAGCCAAAGTAGCGCGTGGCATCGAAGGTGTACGGACCACCCGGATTGGTTCCCAGCACATCGCCGCCGACCCACACGCAAGGTGTGCCGTTAGCGTTGTAGGTGCGCAGCAACGCGTCCGCGTTGAAGCCCGCGTTGGCCGGGATGACCGTGCCACCGAGTTCATCGGCGTACGCGTAGTTCTCGGCACCATCGTTCTCCGTGAGGGTCACGCTGTCCACGACCACGAAACCTTGCAACGCACCTGCATCCAAAGTGCCGTTGTTGTCCACATCTAGGTCACTGGCCAAGAGCGGAGCCACACCGAAGCCGAGGATGTAGGTGTTGCTGCCGTTTTCGATGTCCGGTGCAAAGTCGAGCACATTGATGGTCGTGCCACTCTCCGGCAAGGGCTGGATCGCAGCATTGCTATCGCGCAGCAAGACCAAACCGTTGGTGCCTGCACTCAAGGCACCGAGGTCATAGCGCACATCGACCACACCAGCACCTAGTGCATCGCCATCCACCGCCAGCAAGAAGAAGCCGGCCAGCGACGCGCTCGATACACCGCGCAACTCGATGAACTCTTGGCCGTTATCGGTGCCAGGGGCGTTGGTGTAGATCTCGCTCAGGGTGAACTGCAAGCAATCGGCTGTGCCGTTCTGGTCGCCGTCCACATCTGCCGCACCGCAACCACACGCACCGGGCGCCGTCTTGTTGACATCACTCGGGCAGCCATCGGTGCAGTCCGGTGTGCCGTCGCCATCCGTGTCCGTCTCCGGCACACCACAGCCGCACGCACCGGCCGCGGTCTTCAGCGGATCGCTCGGGCAGCCGTCGTTGCAGTCGGCTGTGCCATCGTTGTCCGTGTCCGTATCGGGCACGCCACAGCCGCACTGACCGGGCGCCGACTTGTTCGGGTCGTTCGGGCAAAGGTCGTTGCAGTCCGCGGAACCATCGCCGTCCGCGTCCACATCGGCCACTCCACAACCGCAGGCACCGGCCGCGGTCTTCAACGGATCGGCCGGGCAACCATCGACACAGTCCGCCGTGCCGTCGTTGTCCGTGTCAGTCTCAGCAAAGCCGCAACCGCACACACCCGGTGCAATCTTCAACGGATCGGTCGGGCAACCGTCGGTGCAGTCCGGTGTACCGTCCAAGTCGGTGTCGGTCTCGGCGAAGCCGCAACCGCAAGCACCAGCAGCCGTTTTCAGCGGGTCGGTCGGGCAGCCGTCATTACAGTCAGGCGTGCCGTCCGAGTCGGTATCCGTGTCGACGATGCCACAGCCACATGCACCCGGAGCCGTCTTCAACGGATCCGCCGGGCAGCCATCGAGACAGTCCAGCGTGCCGTCGTTGTCGGTATCCGCGTTCGTCGGGTCATTCGGGCACAGATCCACCGAGCAGGTGTTCGCCGGGAAGTTCGGATTGCCCAGACCATCGCCATCGGTGTCCGTGCACGAATCGCAAGCAGCGGCCAAACCGTCGTTGTCGCTGTCATAGCTGGGGTTCAGCACGCCCGGCGTCCAACTAACGGTCTCCACCGCATTGTCGATGCCGTAGTTCGCGTAGTTGTACCCAGGACGATCGGTGCGCAGGGTGAAGCCCGTAGCCGCCGTGCCTGTCACATCGCCACCAACCCAACCGCAAGGCGAACCATCCGCGTTGAACACGCGCGACACCCAGTCCGGGTTGTACGCCACCGGCGTCAAGATCGGGCCGATGTGCTGTAGGCCGAAATCATCGGCATAGCCGACATTGGCATTCGCTGTGTCGTTCTCGATCAGAGCGTAGCCGTCCACCACGGTGAAGCCCGTGAGCTGGACATCCAAAGTACCATCGTTGTTGGTGTCGAGGTCCGCGTTCAGCGCAGGCGGAGTACCGAAGCCGATCAGGATGGTGTTCGAACCATTCTCGATGTCAGGGTTGAAGTCCTTGACGTACACACTCGTTTGCGCGTCCGGTGCAGGGTTGTGCACCGAAGCAGCATCACGAATGAGCATCAAACCGTTGGCCCCAATGCTCCAAGTGGATTCGAAGGCGTACGACTGGTCAACGATGCCCGCGGCAGCGCCGTCGCCTTCAATCGAAAGCATGTACCAACCAGCCAGCGAAGTACCCGCAGGGCCCTTCAGCTCGAGGTACTCGATGCCGTTGTCTGTGCCCGAAGGATCGATGATGATCTCGGACACATAGACGCCTTGGGGATTCGTTTGTGCACTGGCTAGGGCTGCAAGGCTGCAACCCAAGACGGCGCTCAGTCCGCGTGTGTAGAGGGATTTCATGGTGTTAGTCTTCGTTGTCAAAAGAAGTTGACGGAATCTCAGGGGTTCCAGGTGATCTCGACGCCGTTCGTCAGGTTGAAGGTGCTTGCTGTGCAGAACACAGCCGAGTTGCGGTACCACACTTGGTAGGTACGCGTGCCCGGCGTTGTGACCAGACCACGCACAGAGACCGAGGCCTCACCCGCATTCGGATAGCCCGAAGCACCCGCTGCGTTCGTGCGCGTGCCGAGACGCACAACCGAACCGCCTGCGCAGCGCAAGCCGTCACCGAAGACTGCTCCCGCTCCGCCCAGTTGTTGTGTCGTGCCTTGGAAGTACAACGCCGAGCTGTTCGGCATGTTCGTGCCGGCCAGCAGCACGGTGTCGGCGCTCAAGCTGGGCACGCCGCTGCCAAGCAACTTGCCACCTGCGCCCAGCGAGTTGAGGCAGCCCTCGCCAGAGCCCACAGCCGAAGCGTTGCCACACGGGCAGGCGCTGCCGCTGCCGTCGCCAAAGCAGAAGCCTGTGATCTGCGTGCACGCATCACCGAAGCCATCATTGTCGGTGTCGACTTGCGTCGGATTCGGAACGGTCCGGCAGTTGTCGCACGCATCGGCAACGCCATCGGCGTCGCCATCCGGCAGCACATTGGCTACACCGGGATTGGCCGGAACCACGGTCAAGCCATACGCATCAAAGCCGTAGGTTTCGCCCAACGCAAAGTCGAAGTCATACGGACCGCCCGGGTTGGTGGCCGGAACGGCTACATAGTCGCCACCTGCCCAGCTGCACGGCGTGCCGTCCGCGTTGAAGATGCGGTAGTGCGCATCCGGCGTGTAGCTGATCGGAGTCGTGAACGGGCCGATGACGGGGAAGCCCATGTCATCCGCGTAAGCGTTGTTCACATTGATGACATCGCTCTCTACGACGGTGAACGCATCCACAACGGTGAAGCCCAAGCTCGCGAGGCTGGCTTCCATCGTGCCGTCGTTGTTGGCATCTAGGTCCGCACCTACAAGCGGAGCCGTGCCATAGCCGAGCACATAGGTGTTCGTGCCATTCTCAATGTCCGGTGTGAAGTCAAAGATGGAGACCGAAGTAGCAGCATCCGGACCCGGCAGAATCAGACCCAACGTGTCGCGGATCAACAGCAGGCCGTTGGTGCCCGTGGTCATGCCGCCCAGATCGATGGACTGGTCCACCACGCCACTAGCGCCACCATCACCGTCGATCGTCAACAGCCACCAGCCGGTCAATTGCGTGCTGGCCGGGCCGAGGATCTCCACGAATTCCTGCGACTGATCGACACCCGGGATGTCGATGCCAAGCTCGGATAGGTAGAAGGCCGGCTGCGTGCCTTGTGCCGAGGCGACAGCGCTCAAGGCGAGAGTAGTGATGCTGGTGGCAAGGGTGTACTTCATGCGCCACACCTTCCTTGCAACTTGCTAAGGACGCTTGAAGATCTGATCGAGAGCTGTTGGGTTCTGTGCAGCTTCCTTGCCAAGGGCGTGCAAAGTTGTTGCGAAGGCGCCTTCCTTGACGCACGACGCCGGTCCAACTCGCTACGCTCCTTGGATGCAAGGTCTACATCGCCGTAATGTGCTGCAAGGTGCTGCTGCTTGGGCTGCTCTCGCGTGCTTGCCCACCGGCTGTGCGTCGCGCGATGAGCGCGACGGCCGTAGCTCGCTCAGCTTCACCCCAGTGGAGACGGGAGCTCTTGACCGCATGCATGTGTCGAGCGGTCATAGGGCGCAAGTGTTGGTGAGTTGGGGCGATCCCGTCGTTGCAGGGGCGCCGGCCTTCGACTTGGCGCAGCAGACTCCTGCCGCCCAACAGCTGCAATTCGGCTGCGAAAACGACTACATCGCGTACTTGCCGTTGCCCTACGGATCGCAGTCCTCCACGCATGGATTGCTATGCGTGAACCATGAAGGTGCACGCATCCACATGATGCGGCCAGGCTACCAAGACGCCGAGGATGCGAACCGGCGCGCGCCGCGCGAAGCCGTGGAGTGTGCCATGGCGGCCCAAGGCCATAGCGTCCTCGAAGTGGAGTGTGTGGATGGTCGTTGGGCATCCGTGTCCGGTTCTCTGTACGGTCGCCGGCTCAACGGCTTGACCACGCGCTTGCGTGTCAGCGGACCTGCTGCTGGTCACGCGCGTTTGCGTACCAGTGAGGACCCCTCGGGCCTAGAGGTCGTGGGCACCTTCTCGAACTGCGCTGGTGGTGTGACACCGTGGGGTACGGTGCTGACCTGTGAAGAGAACATCAACCAGATGTTCAGCGGGTCGGCCCAAGGCACGCGTGAAGAGCGCAACCACCTGCGCATGGGTGTCGGGGATGAGGTGGACTACGCTTGGGCGCAGCACCATGCACGCTTTGATGTGCGGCGCGAACCTCACGAGGCCAACCGTCATGGCTGGGTGGTTGAGTTCGATCCTTACGATCCACAATCCGTGCCGGTCAAGCGCACTGCTCTAGGGCGGTTTAAGCACGAGGGTGCCACCTGTGTGGTCGATCCCACAGGTGTACTCGTCGTCTACATGGGCGACGATGATGAGAACGAGTTCCTCTACAAGTGGGTTTCGCGGCAGCAGTACACACCCACCGATCGTGCAGCGAACCGAGACTTGCTGGACGATGGCACGCTGTATGTCGCACGCTTTGACCAAGATGGCACGCTGGAGTGGTTGCCGCTGCTGCACGGCAATGGCGCACTCGATGCTGTGAACGGCTTTGAGTCGCAAGCAGATGTGCTGATCGAAGTGCGCACCGCGGCAACTCTATTGGGTGCCACGCCGCTGGATCGCCCGGAAGGTGTAGAGACCAATCCGGTCAATGGGCGCGTCTATGTCATGTTGACGAACAACACGCAGCGCAAGGTTGCGGATGCAGCTAACCCACGGCCTAAGAACCGTCACGGGCATGTGGTGGAGCTCGAAGCTCCTCGTGATGCACAAGGGCGCGCTGTGCACAGTGCCACGCGCTTCGCTTGGGAGATCTTCTTGCTGGGCGGGGACACGCAGGCCGATGTCTCACTCAGTTGTCCTGACAACTGTGCTTTCGATCCACGCGGGCGTTTGTGGATCGCTACCGATGGAGCAGCGCGGGCCGGCATGTGTGATGGTGTGTGGGCCTGTGATGTAGACGGTGCGGGCCGCGCTCAACTGGTGCGCTTCTTTAGCGCGCCGGTGGGAGCGGAGGTATGTGGTCCGTGCTTCACGCCGGATGGCACAACGCTCTTCGTGTCTATCCAGCACCCAGGTGAAGCCGATGCCAAGGGCAGCGACAAGGGCATTGCCTTCGCCACGCCAACCACGCGCTTCCCTGACTACGATCCTCAGCGGCCGCCGCGCTCTTCGGTGGTGGCACTGCGACGCCTCGATGGCGGGGCGCTGGGCGGCTGACGCGGCGTTGACGGGCTCTTCATCGGCCCTTGGCGAGTTCCCAGCACAGTGGCCGAATGTTGCTCACCGCTGCAGCGCTAGTGTTCGCGTACCCGCAGGCCACCCAAGGCGACTTCACCATCGCCGTCCTACCGGACACGCAATACTACTGCCGCGACGAACCGTACTTCCCGACCTTCGTAGCCCAAGTCCAGACGATCTTGGCGCAGCGCAGCAACCTGCAGATCGCTTTCGTCACGCATGTGGGCGACATTGTGCACAACGGTGCCAGCATCCCTGCGCAATGGGTGCGAGCGGACCAAGCACTCAGTCCTTTGCGGACTGCCACAGGGCTTGCGCACAGTGTCGCTCTCGGCAATCACGATCTCGATGTGATCAACGAGAAGACACTCGGAGAGCAAACCTACTTGACATGGTTCGGCTCCCAACAATGGAGCGGACAACCATGGTACTTAGGGGCTTCTCCCAAGGGCACCAGCCATGCGCAACGCTTCGTAGCCGGAGGTCAAGAGTACTTGCACCTCACGGTCGAGTGGCGGGCGCACGATAGCGAGATCGAATGGGCGCGCAGCGTGCTGCAAGCGCAGCCGCAGCTCCCCACCATTCTGACGACTCATGAATACCTCAATGTAGGTAACCCAGCGCCCTACGGCACCGGAGGTGCGACACCCGATACCGCCGGCGACAATGATGCGGCTCAGATTCGTGCCAAGTTGGTCGAGCCCTATCCGCAGGTGTTTCTCGTCCTCAGTGGTCATTTCAGCGGATCCGGACAGCGCAGTGCTGTCAACGCGTTTGGACAAGTCGTCCATGAAGTCCTACAGGACTTTCAATCGGATCCGGCCGGCGGCAATGGATGGATGCGTTGGCTGCATGTGCGTCCAGCTGCCCACGAGTTGGTTTTCGACACGCACTCCCCCACCTACCAGCCAGGCGTGAGCGTAGGGCCGGATCGCAATGCCACACCCGAAGACAACTTCACTCTCAGCTATGACCTTGTCGCGCTCGCAGACAAGCTACGCAGCTCGACGACCTTGCGCTTTGGCAACAGCATCGACACGCACCTAGGCAATGGAAGCGCGGGGCAAACGCTGCCCACCGTCAGCTATGGATCGGCCGTGGGTGTGCGTTGTGATGGAGATGCCGACCAAGAGCAAGGTCTCTTGCGTTTTGAGGGTCTGGTGGGCTTCGGGCCACAGCAGATTCCGCCGCAAACGCCGATTGAACGCGCTGTGCTCGTGCTCACCACCGAAGGTGCGAATGCCAACAGCAACACCGGGGCCGCACTCCATCGCATGTTGATCCCGTGGGACACCAACAGCACTTGGCAGAGTTTGAATGGTGGTGTGCAACTGGGCACGGAAGCCGCCTCGAGTGCTGATCTACTCACGGGTAGCGTTGCGAAAGGTACGCGCTCGTTCGATGTGACGAACAGCCTGCAAGCGTGGGTCAATGGTGCGCCGAACTATGGATGGTTGCTGCAGGCGACAGGCACGGATCGCTGGGAGGTGCGCTCGAACGAGTGGCCGCAAGCAGCCGAGCGTCCCATGCTCGTCGTGCGCTTTGCCAACTGCACCGCGCCGCAGAGCTATTGCATCAGTGCACCGAACAGCTTCAGTACCGGTGCGGTGATCTCGCACTTGGGTAGTACCTCATTGACGAACAATGACCTGCGCTTGCTGGTCGACTTTGCACCGCCGGGTCGCAAGGGACTCTACTTCGTGGGTACTCAAGCAGCGTCCGTCCCCTTTGGGGATGGTTGGCGCTGTGTAGGCGGTGCAATGACGCGTTTAGGGCCTGTGCAGATCGCCAACTTCATTGGCAGTTTTGAGCGTCAAGTAGACTGGACAGTGGCACCCTTCCAAGGAACGGTCAGCCCCGGGACTGTGCGGTACTTCCAATTGCAGTACCGCGACCCCACAGGTCCCGGCGGTGCTGGAACCGGTACAGGCTTCAACCTTTCGAATGGATTACGAGTCGTGGTCTGTCCGTAGGCTCCAGCACGCCCGAGCTACTAGTGCCCATAGGCTTGGAGATACTCAATCCAAGCCTCCATCTCCTCTTCCTCAATGGGCGCGGTAAACGGCTCGCTGTCTAGATCCTCGACAGCACTTTCGTCGTACTCGCCAGAGTCGACGCGGAAGCTATCGCGCAGCTCGCGAGCGTAGTCGCTCTTTCCCTGCGAGAGATCGTCGAAAGTCCCCGCCCAGCACAACTGTCGATCGAGGTGCTGTAGCGCCTCGGTGCAGTTGTCCGATACGCTTGACACTGCCCTATCGGCCGCGACAAGGGCCTCTTGCAAGGTAGCGTGATCCGGCTCGTCGTCGATCATGGCCGCCATCACGATGCCGCGCGCCATGTCGCGGGCCTCTGCGAACCAAAAGTGGAGCCCGATCGGCGCGGGAGCGAGTCCTGTGGAATAGAAGCCATAGCGATGTGTGCGCGGGTCGCGCTGGCTGGCCTCCTCCAATTGCCGGTGCACAGCTTCGTAGGTGGTGTTGCTCATGCGCTGCACCTTAGTTGAACCCACGGACATGCAATGTCCGACCCCCCCCTCCTACAGTCACGCCACAAAACACGCGGGGCGCCGTCTCGTCGACGACGCCCCGCGATCGATCGTGCGCTAGCGAAGAATCAGCACTGGCTGAAGCCGCAGGCGTGGCACTTCACACAACCCTCTTCGAAAGAGAGGTTGTTGGTGCACGCCGGGCACTTCAGCTTGTACTGCGTCGTGTTCTTCGACGGTTGCTTCGCAGCCTTCAGGCTCGACGCCTGCATGTCCGTCGTCGTCACCTTGCTGGTGTCCGGCGTAGCGCCGCCCAACAAGAGGCCGTGCAGACCCGACTCTTCCTTCGCCTGCAGGTAGCGGTTCAACGCCGTCGCCAAACCATCGGCGAGCGACATGATGCGCCCATCCTTGGTGGCAACCGACAGCGACGAGCCGATGCCTTCGAGCTGCTTGAGCGCCATCTTCAAGCTGCCGTTCGAGCGCAGCCAGAGCGACAGGATGCGGCAGATCGCTTCCAGGTCCGAGTTCGCCACATCGCCACCCTTGCCGAGCTGGGCGAAGACTTCGCGTTCGCGCTGCGCGATCGGGTCCACAGAGACCTTCACATGCATGTTGCCGAACGGCGTCATCTGGCGGATGCGGACGCACGGCATGATCTCGGGCAACTTGATCGGCGACAGTTCTTCGTCACCGCTCATGGTCACCGTCGTGTTCATGCCCGCCGCCTGCAACGGCAACGTCGTGGTGGTAGCAGCGGCTTCCGTGCTGGTGGTCTTGCTGGCTTCGTCGACCTTCTTGGTCGAGCCCTTCAAGGCCATCGGCTGCATGTCGCGGCAACCGTCACGGTAGACGGTGACGCCCTTGACGTCTTCGTCGATGGCCATCTCGTAGATCTGGCGCACATCATCGACGCTGGCGTCGTGCGGGAAGTTGATCGTCTTCGAGATCGACGAATCGCAGTGACGCTGGAAGGCCGACTGCATCTTCATGTGCCAGTACGGCGAGATGTCGTGCGCCGTGACGAACACGCGCTTGATGTCGTCCGGGATGTCCGAACGGTAGGCGAGCGTGCCCTTCTCGACGATGTCGTCGATCATCTCGTCGCTGTAGAAGCCACGGTTCTTCGAGATCTGGTCGAAGACGTAGTTCACTTCGCGCATGATCGTCGGACGACCTTGGTTGTCCTTCATCACTTGGCGGATGAAGGCCAGACTGAACATCGGCTCAAT
>JBILXQ010000244.1:0-4812 GCA_044378375.1 Planctomycetota bacterium | reverse complement strand
TGGGCGGTATTGGCACGAATGGCCAGCCGAGTGCTGAGGCGTTCCTGTTCGATCCAGCGACGGCCATCGCGACGCCTGTGCCGTCGATGACCATTCCGCGCTTGGGCGCCGCCGCTGTTCGGCGAGCGGACGGCAAGATCCTCGTGACAGGTGGAATTGACACGACCAGCTTCGCCGATGTGGCCGCCTTCTTTGGCGCCATTGAAGCGACGACGGAACTGTACGATCCCGTGACGAACACCTTCGTGGCCGGTCCCAACATGCCGGAGCCGAAGGCCTTCCACACAGCCTCCGTACTCAACAACAACCAGATCCTGGTTGCTGGTGGACTGGGCATCGTGCAGTTCGTCGGCATTCCCTACGTGTCCAACCTCGGGTATGTCTCGAATGCTAACGGTACGAGCTTTGGCGCCCTGCCGAAGGTCTTCACGACCGGTCGTTTCTTGCACAACGCCACCAAGCTGGCTGACGGCCGTGTGTTGGTCTCCGGCGGTTTGACGGCGGATCTGGGCGGTGTGTTGAAGACGGGCGATTTGACGCAGATCGCCATCACCTCGATTGCTACGACCTCGCTGTACTCGACCAGCGGTTTTGGTTCCTTTAGCAATGGTCCGGTACTGTCCAGTCCGCGGGCCTTGCATTCGGTGGCGGCCCTGAACAATGGCCGCGCTCTGCTGTGTGGCGGTGTGTCAGGTGCGCTTGACATCGGTGCGATCCTCTCCGGCACGATTAGCTTGCCGACCGCCACGGCGACCACTGAGCTCGTGTCGGCCTCGGCTACGCGCCTAGCGCCCACGATGGGAGCTGCGCGTGTGGGCGGTGTGGCCGTCTCCAGTCCGACCGACGGGCGCGCCTTCCTCTTTGGTGGTGGGCCTACGGCGATCGAGCTGTATCAGCCCTGATCCAGACCATAGACGCGCCATGAACCTAAACGCTGCGATGAAGGCCCTAGAGTCGAAGGGGCAAGCGAGCACCAAGCGCACCATGATGAAGCATGGAGCGCAGGAGCCGTTTTTTGGCGTGCGCATCGCCGACATGAAGGTGTTGTTGAAGGCGACGGGGCGTGATCATGCGCTGGCGCTTGCGTTGTTTGACACGGGCAATGGTGACGCGCAGTACCTCGCAGGCTTGATGGCCGATGCCCAAGCGATGACCAAGAAGGACTTGGAACGCTGGGCCAAGACCGCCAACTGGTTCATGGTGCGCGAGTACTCCGTTGCCGGCGTGGCTGCGGATGGGCCGCATGGTTGGAGCCTTGGGCTGAAGTGGATTGATGCCAAGGACACGAACCTCCAAGCCTGTGGATGGAGCACCTTGTCAGCTTGGCTGTCGACCCATGCCGATGAGGAGCTCGACCCCAAGCAGGTCCAGCAACTGTTGGAGCGCGTAGAAGCCAAGCTGCATGCAGCCGACGGCCGTGTGCGCTACACAATGAACGGGTATGTGATCGCCGTGGGCTGTTGGGTGGCGAGTCTGCGCACGCGGGCGCTCCAAACAGCGCGCGCGCTGGGCAAGGTCGAAGTCGATTTCGGCGAGACGTACTGCACCGTGCCCGATGCGACCGCGTACATCACGAAGCTGGCGGCACGGCCACCAAAGAAGCGCAAGACGGCGCGGTGTTAACGCCCGCTCCTGTCTAAGGCGCTGTTCGGAAGCAGCGCGCCAGAGTCAGGTCTTGGCCTTGGTAGGAAGGGCGACCTGCACCGTAGAGCTTGGCCGGTGGGCCATTGGTGCGGAAGTAGCGCAAGCGGCAGAAGGGCTGTCCGTCTTCCACTAAGAACGGCACATCATGTGCGCGCACTTCCAGCACCGCGGGCGTGCCATCGCCGCCTTCGCGCCAGCCGAAGCCGTTGTCAAAAAAACCTGCGTAGTTATTGCGCAGCTCGCCGATGCCCACATCGATGGGCAGCATCTCGGCTGCCACTTCCGGCGGCACTACGAGCCGTTCCTTGGACGCAAAGATGTAGAAGCTTTCCGGGGCGAGGATGCAGCGTCCATCGTGCGCGCGCACAGGCTCCCAGAATTCCGCTGCTGCGTGTGCACCATCACGGCTGAACTCCACGAGGTCTGTGTGCGTTGCCGAGCGCCAACCTGACGGCTCGCGTCCCTTGAGCCCCACTCGTACTTCCAAGGTGCCATCATCACCAATGCGTGCTTCCTCGAGTGGCACCGGGCGTGTGCTGCCATCGGGTTGCGTTTGCCACAGGAGTGGCGTGCGTGCGTACAGTTCGCGCAGCTCCGCACCCGTGTAGGAGGGATTGCCGCGCGACAAGCGCAGCTGCGTCAAGCGATCGCCGCGTTGCACGCGTACGGGAAACGACAGCGGTGAGATCTCGATCCACAACTTGCCGTGATAGCCGTTGGGCGTTTCGTCGAAGCGCGGGTGACCATCACACAACACACGCGTGAAGATGTCGCAGCGTCCCGTCGAGCTGCGCGGGTTGAAACGCGCGCGCAAGTCCTCCGGTAGGGCGAGAGCTTCCTCCAATTCGATGAGGTAGACCACACCGCGCTCCAGCACGGCGCCGTGGAGCAAGTCGATGGGAGCCAAGGCGAGATCGCAGATGGTGCGCTCCACAGGTTCGCGCCCAGGCAGGAAGCCTGCCCGCATACGCCAGCCTTGCGAGCCCAGACGGAGGTCGATCGAGGCCGGCGAGACCTGTGTGTCCGCCAACGGGCGGGCGGGGTCCTGTGCGCGGATGGCGGTTCCGCATAGGGGCTTCAGTTCGCGATCAACGAGGATGTGTCCGTGCGTTTCCATGGCTGGGGAGGCCCTTCATTGAACCAAAGGTTGGTGTCGCGCGGAGCGGCCGCTACACTTGTCGCCCCTCCAACTGAGGCATCCCCCATGAAGATCCACGAGTACCAGGCCAAAGAGCTCCTCAAGCGCTACGGCCTCGCTGTGCCGGAAGGCCGCGTTGCCAAGACCGTCGACGAAGCCGTCGCGGCTTGGAATGACCTGAAGAGTCCGCTGTGCGTCGTCAAGGCACAGATCCACGCCGGTGGCCGCGGCAAAGCCGGTGGCGTCAAGCTGGTGCGCAGCGCGGACGAGTGCCGCGCCGCAGCACAAGCGATCCTCGGCAAGACCTTGGTCACGCACCAAACCGGCCCCGAGGGCACGCTGGTGCGCACGCTGTGGGTCGAGAAGGGCAGTGACATCGCCAAGGAGTACTACCTCGGCATCGCTCTGGACCGCGAGACCCGTCGTCCGGTGATGATGATGAGCTCCGAAGGCGGCATGGACATCGAAGAGGTGGCTGCCCACAGCCCCGAGAAGATCGTCAAGACGATGTTCTCGCCGACCAAAGGCTTGTCGATGGCCGAGGCGCAGAAGCTTGTGCGCGGCGTCAAGATGGCGCCGGGTCTCGAGCCGCAAGCTGTGCCGTTCCTAGTAGCGCTCGCGAAGCTCTACTGTGAACTGGATTGCTCGATCGCCGAGATCAACCCGTTGATCGTGACCAAGGACAACAAGGTCGTCGCGCTCGACGGCAAGATGGTCTTCGATTCCAACGCCTTGTTCCGTCATCCGGATGTCGTCGCGCTGCGCGACCTCCACGAAGAGAACGAGAAGGAGATCGAGGCCAGCAAGTACGACCTGTCGTACATCGCGCTCGACGGCAACATCGGCTGCATGGTGAACGGCGCAGGCCTTGCCATGGCTACGATGGATGTGATCAAGCTCTACGGCGGCGAGCCCGCCAACTTCTTGGATGTGGGCGGCGGCGCGACCGCCGAGAAGGTGACCGCGGCCTTCCGCATCATCTTGTCCGATCCGAAGGTCAAGGGTGTCTTGATCAACATCTTCGGCGGCATCATGAAGTGCGACACGATCGCCAATGGTGTCATCGAAGCTGTCAAGCAAGTGCAACTGAAGGTGCCGCTGGTGGTGCGCCTCGAAGGAACCAATGTGGAGCTCGGTAAGAAGCTCTTGGCGGAGTCGGGCCTGCCTATCGTGCCCGCGAGCGACCTCGACGATGCAGCGCAGAAGATCTGCGCCGCCGTGGGTGTCTTGAAGAAGGCGTGAGGAGGCGAACATGAGCATCTGGGTCGGCAAAGACACGAAACTCATCTGCCAAGGGTTCACCGGCAAGACCGGCACCTTCCACAGCGAACAGGCGATCGCCTACGGCACCAAGATGGTCGGTGGCGTCAATCCGCAAAAGGCGGGCACGACGCACCTGAACCTGCCGGTGTTCGGCTCGGTCAAGGAAGCACGCGAGAAGACTGGGGCGAATGCTTCGGTCATCTATGTGCCGCCGTCCGGCGCCGCTGAGGCGATTCTCGAAGCAGTCGACGCGGGCATCGAGCTGATCGTCACGATCACCGAAGGCATTCCGGTCATCGACATGATCAAGGTCGCGGAGCGCATGGCGCAACCGGGTTGCAAGTCGCGCCTCATCGGCCCGAACTGCCCGGGCATCATCACTCCGGATGCCTGCAAAATCGGCATCATGCCTGGCTACATCCACAAGAAGGGCCGCGTGGGCGTGGTCTCGCGTTCGGGCACCCTCACCTACGAAGCGGTGTGGCAACTGACGAGCCGCGGGCTTGGTCAATCCACCTGTGTGGGCATTGGCGGTGACCCCGTCAACGGCACCAACTTCGTCGATGTGCTCAAGGCCTTCAACGAAGACGCCGAGACCGACGCGATCATCATGATCGGTGAGATCGGTGGCAACGCCGAGGAGCGCGCGGCCGAGTACATCGCCGCCAACATCAAGAAGCCCATGGTGGGCTTCATTGCTGGCCAAACGGCTCCGCCCGGACGCCGCATGGGGCACGCAGGTGCGATCATCTCCGGCGGCCAAGGCA
>JBILXQ010000009.1:0-17716 GCA_044378375.1 Planctomycetota bacterium | reverse complement strand
CCCCGCGTGCTTCCAGCAAGCCCAGCTTGGCGCGCCGCGCCACACACTGCGCCATGCGACGCTGCCAGAACGCGGGCCACTGCTCGGCGGTGCGCTCTTGTTTGCCGCGCGCAACGACGCGCAAGGCAATCTTCGACACGGCACTGTAGGTGCCATACCCCAGCGCTTCGCCTTGGGGTGCATGCACACGCACCACGGAGCCAGCCTCGGCGTCGATCTTGGCTACATCATCGCGGAAGATCCACGGATGGCCGCTCAAGAAGCGACGACGACCGTGACCGGTCAACACAATGCTGCCCACACCTTGCGCGTTCATGGACCGACGAGTGTCTGGAAACGCGCATCGCCGCGCAATGACTTCAAGTCTGGATCTTCACGGGCCCACTGCTTGCGGCGCTCCAAGGCACCGGTGGCAGCTCGCGGATCTGACAGCTCTAAACGCAGGTACTCGAGCGCCTGATCGGCTTCGCCCAGCAAAGCATGCGCACAGGCCAAGTTGTAGTACACAAGGCTGGACGGCACGACGCCTTGGAGCAAGCTGCGCGCCTCGCTGGCCAAGCCTGCGCGCGCGCGATAGCACGCGCCCAGCACGCGCATCGTGTCGTCTTTGCGCAACTGCCAGGCCTTTTCGAACCACTCCAACGCCTCCAGCGGTGCACCGAGCTTGACATTGGCGTTGACCGCCAAGGCCACATACACCGAGCTTTGCTGGTTCTGAATCGCTTGCAGCATGCGCGGTGCATCGCCACGCGTCTCCAGCAGAGTCAGCAACTCAGCCAAGCGCTCAACGCTCGTCAGCAACTCGGCCTGCGCCGCCCGCGCATCACCGACATCTGAAAGCGTGGAGCCCAGCGTCGACTCGACCGCGGCGAGCAGCTCAATGCCCCACAACCAATTACGCGTGCGGGGATCGGCATCCAATTCCGTGCGCAGCGCGACCAGCACGGCTCGCGCCAGCTCTGACTGCCCTTGTTCACGCGCTGCACGCGCGGCCTCCAAAGTCAGCCAAGCTGGTGTGCGCAACTCTTCCAGACCGGCGTCGTCGGTTGCGGAAGTCAGCGCCTCTGTCAAATCGCCATGACGCCACTCCAAACGATCCAGCAGGCGTCGCAGCTCGAGATCGGCTTCCAGCGACTGCTCTTCACGCTCTTGCACGGCCAAGACTGTGTAGGCGGCCTGCCGTTCGAGTTCTTCCATTTGCTTGCGGGCGGCCCGCAGCAAGTGTGCGCGCCGCACCGCACGCAAAGCTTGCACACGCTCGCTCAAGTCCGCAGGTACGCGCAGCTCACGCGCACCCAAGACCTCGTTGGGAGCCAACACACGCAGCACCGCTGCAACCTCCAGGCGCGCATCCGCCGCGCGATCCATGAGCGGGCCTGCATCGTACAACACGGAGTACGCCCCATCCGAGGCTTCACACACCGTATCCAGCGAGGCGTGCTCGGCTTGCAGCGAAGCGTTCATGAAGTCAGCTGCAGACTCCAGCAACGGTGCTGTCAGCACGAGTTCACTCGCAGGCCTTGTGCGCAAGTCCGCCAAGAGGCGCACCAACGCCAGCGCAGCCCGCAGGCTGTGTGCGCGGCGTGCGCTGCCGCGCAGCACCAGCGCGTTCAGTTCCTGTGCAGCGGCCGCCAACTGCTCCTCGAGGGAGGCACGACCGCGCGCCAGTTCCTGACTGTCAAGTGGATTAGACAGCTCCAGCCCGCGCAAAGCCAGCAGTGCACGCAAGTAGCGCGTGCGTACCCGTAACAAGGCGGCTTCCGTGCCTGCTTGACGCGCAGCCAGCTGATCGACCTCCGCACACAGACTGTCCAAACGGCTGGACAAGTCATCAGGCGTGCTCGCCACAGGCAGCGCGAGCAACCAGCGCGCGTGCAGCAAACGCACCTCGGTGGCTGCACCACCGGCTCGCTGCCACGCGCCCGCAAAGCGCTCGAAGCCCGCAACATCGCCCAAGAGCCCACGCCGCAACAGCACGCGCTCGGCCGCACTGTGCGCCATCACGCTCAACGGCTCGTGGATGCTGTGCGACCAAGCCACCAACTGCCGCGCCACCAGGTCGTCGTCCCAAGACTCGGCCTCGCCGTAGACCCGCACCGCCGAGACCAGCGCCGGCACCAAAAACCGCGGGCCGCGCTGACCGGCTGCCTCGGGCGACTGCAGCAAGTACCGTCCGAGGGCAGCCCGCAGGTCCGGCTCGGTCAATGTGCGCTCGACAAGTTCCTCAGCTGCGGCATCTGAGATATCCACTTCCCACTGAGCCTGCCCAAAGACCGCTACGGGGCCCTGCAACGCCAGTACCAACCCTCCCAGCGGCCGCATCCACCACCTGCGCATGGGTTCATCGCACCATACCTGCGCCGCCTAGGCAACGGCGGAAACGCCCCCGCCGTTGACTCCGGAGGGGTTTGCGCGGACAATCCCACATTCCCCCGCGGCAAAGAGAGGCTGTGGCGAGGCTTGCGGCGCGCCCGCGATCCACGCCCGACTCTACGAACCACGGACGGAGCCGACCACACAACCCATCGTCCCCTCACGGACGCCGGGGCGGTGTGCGCGTCCTGCGACGCGCGCCCCGCTTCGTCGTCGCCTTGCCCGACCGCATGAAAGCTGACGACCTGCTGCGACTGATCGAGGTCTTGCACCTGGAGAAGGACATCCCTAAGGAGGTCATCTTCCGTGCGCTCGAAGAGGCTTTGGCCGCCGGTGTGCGTAAGCGCCTCGGGGTCGGCGAAGAGATGCTTGTGCGCATCAATCGCGAGAGCGGTGAAATCACGATGGAGGACGCCGAGGAAGAATATGAATTCGACCTCGCGGACCTCGGACGCATCGTGGCCCAAGCTGTCAAGCAAGGTTTCCAACAACGCTTGCGCGAAGCCGAACGCGATGTGCTCTTCGAAGAGTACGAAGCGCGCATCGGTCAACTCGTCAATGGCGTGGTGCAGCGCTTTGACGGCGACTTCTTGGTCGTGAACCTCGGCAAGGTCGAGGCGGTCATCGGCAAAGAAGACCGCGTGCGCGGCGAAACGTACAACCCCGGCGACCGGATCCGCGCGATCATCGTCGAGGTGCGCAAGGATGGTTCGCGCGTGCGCATCCTCGCCTCGCGCACACACCCGGACTTGGTGCGTCGACTCTTCGAGCTCGAAGTGCCCGAGATCAACGACGGCATCATCGAGATCAAGCGCGTGGTCCGCGAGCCGGGCTACCGCACCAAGATGGCGGTGCTGTCGGGTGATCCCAAGATCGACTCGATCGGTGCCTGCGTCGGTGTGCGCGGTTCGCGCATCAAGGCCGTCATCGACGAGCTGCGCGGCGAGCGCATCGACATCATCAAGTGGAGTGATTCGCTCGAGACGTTGATCATGAACGGCTTGAAGCCCGCCATGATCCATCTCGACAACATCTACCCCGATGTCGACACGCGTTCGGCCACGGTGCTCGTGGACGAAGATCAGCAATCGCTCGCCATCGGCAAGCGCGGACAGAATGTGCGCCTCGCCAGCCGTCTCTGCGGCTGGGAGATCGACATCAAGACGCGCGCCGAATGGGAAGCGGAACAGAATGGCATCGTCCTGCCGCAAACCGGCGGCGAAGGCTATGGCGATCAGCTGCCCGAAGACGGCGGCTACGACAGCCAGGCCTGACGGCCCATACGCAGACTCGCGATCAATTCAGACTGACGACCAACGGCGAACGAGAACGGACAAGGCTTGAGCATCAAGAAGGTAAAGGTCAACGACCTCGCGAAGGAGGTGGGGCTCTCCGGCAAGGAGCTGCTGGAGAAGCTCCATGCGTGGGGCTTCGCCGACATCAAGTCGCCGCAGTCAGGTCTTGAGTTTGACGTGGAGCTGCGCGTGCGCGGCCTCATGGAAGCGCGCGGGGTCATGCAGACTCCGGGGAGCGCAAAGAGCGGAGCTGCCGCTGAAAGTTCGACAGGTGTGGAAGCCGCGCTCGAAGGCGGCTTGATCAAGAAGAAGAAGAAGAAGCTGTCGCTCGATGGCACGGAAGACACGACAGCAGAAGCGGCTGCCCCTGCAGCCACGCCTGCCGCGCCCGCACCCGCGCCTGCATCTGTAAGCCGTCCTGCCGCAACGCAGCCCAGCACAGCAGCAACGGCCAGCGAAGCCGAGTCGTTCAAGCAGCCGGAGCAAACCAAGACCAAGTCCACCGCCGTCGAAGCACAAGCGGAACAGCCTGCTGCCGCGGTCGCGAAGACCGAGACGCCTGCTGCTGTCCGGGCGGAAGCCAAGGCGGCCGAACCTGTACTGGAATCCGCGGCCAAGCAAACGGACGCCACGACCGCAGCGCCTGTCGCCGCGACACTACCCGCCTCGAAGCCCGAGACGGCGCCGCGTGAGAGCACGCAGCCGGTTCTCGAGACGAAGCCTGTTGTGGAAGCGACCGCTACCGCGGCTGTTCCCGCTCCGGCTGCTGTTCCGGCCGCGGCAGAAACCAAGCTGGCGGATGTGGCCGCCAAAGCGCCGAGCACAACACAGCCCGGCACAACACAGCCCGCGGGCACTCAACCCAGCGCGACACCCGCGCCTGCGGCACCGACCGCACCCACCGTGCAACCGGCCGCTGCGGCTGCCGCTGCCAAGCCCGCTTCACAACCGGCAGGCAAGGTCGTGGGCTTCATCGACCTGTCGAAGCTCAAGCCGCAGACTCCGCCCAAGAAGGCCACCGAGTCGCGCCGCTTGCGTGGCAAGGACGACGTGGCTCCGGATGTCAAGCCGACCATGCCGCACGACAAGAAGCGTGCCTTGGCTCGTGGCACTCCGGTGGCGCGCGGTCAGATGAGCGCGTCGGAGCTGCGCACGCAGGCTTCCGATCGCTTCCTGCGTCGCAACCAAATCGCAGCGCAAGGTGCCGAGCGCTCGGCGCGCGGTGGTGGTCGCTCGATGCCGCGTGGCGCGGGTTCGCAATCGCCCTACTCCGGCCAAAAGGTCGAGGTCGATGCGCCGGTCACCATCAAGAAGTTGGCCGATCGTTTGTCCGTCAAGTCCAACGAACTGCTGAAGGTCGCCTTCGGGCAGATGGGCTTTGGTGCGGTCAACATCAACTCGCTGCTCGACGAAGACACAGCCGTGTTGTTGGCGGGTGAGTTCGATGTCGAGTTGGCGGTGGTGCAAGAGGTCGAAGCTGAGACCGAACTGCTGGGCGAGTTGAAGGAACAGCGCAAAGCCATTGCAGGCGAAGAGCTGGCCTTGCGTGCCCCCACCGTGGCCATCTTGGGCCACGTCGACCACGGCAAGACCACTCTCATCGACTCGATTCGCAGCTCGAATGTGGCCGGTGGCGAAGCCGGCGGCATCACCCAGCACATCGGCGCCTACTCGGTGCAGACCAAGGCTGGTCACAAGCTCACCATCATCGACACGCCCGGTCACTCTGCGTTCACGCAGATGCGCGCGCGTGGTGCGAAGGCGGTCGACATCGTGGTGCTCGTCGTCGCTGCGGATGATGGTCCGATGCCGTCGACGGAAGAAGCATTCGCGCACGCGCGCGCTGCCAAGGTGCCGGTCGTGGTCGCGTTGACCAAGATCGACAAGCCTGAGGCGAATGTGCAGCGCACGAAGGAGTCGCTCACCAAGCTTGGCCTGGTGCCGGAAGAATGGGGTGGCGAGACCTCCATGTTGCCGGTCAGCGCACTCAAGAACGACGGCGTGGACGAGCTGCTCGAACGCGTGTTCCTCGAGTCGGAAGTACTCGAATTGCGCTGCCACCCGAAGGGTCCGGCGCAAGGCGTGGTGCTCGAAGCCGAGATCAGCGAAGGCAAGGGCATCGTCGCGCACCTGTTGGTGCAAGACGGCACGCTCAAGCGTGGCGATGTGATCTTGGCCGGTGAAGGCTACGGCAAGGTGCGTTCGATCCACGATGACCGCAACCGTGTCATCGACAGCGCAGGCCCTGCTGTGCCGGTGGAAGTCTCCGGACTCTCGGCCCTGCCCGGTATCGGCGAGACGTTCTATGTGGTCGAAGACTTGGCCCGCGCCAAAGAAGTGGCCGAAGAGCGCGAGCGCAAGAACCGTGCAATGTCGCTGACGGAACGCCGCCAAGTGACGGCGGAGAACCTGCTCAAGGCCGTGGCCGATTCCAAGAAGCGCACGATCAATGTGATTGTGCGTGCGGATGTGCAAGGCTCGGTCGAGGTGCTCAAGAGCTCGCTCAACGACCTCAAGCACGAAGAAGTCGAAGTCAAGGTGGTGTTCGCCGGCGTCGGCGCTGTCACCGAGAACGATGTGCTCTTGGCGCAAACATCTGGCGCGTTGGTCGTGGCCTTCCACACCACGGTCAGCGACAAGGCGCGCATCGCGTCTGAGCGCTTCGGCATCGACATCCGCTACTACGAAGTCATCTACGAGTTGCTGGATCACATGCGCGACCTGATGGAGGGCACTTTGGCGCCCGAAATCAGCGAGCAGATCACAGGCCATGTCGAAGTGCGTGCACTCTTCAAGTCGAGCAAGGTCGGCATCATTGCCGGTTCGCATGTGCTGGATGGCACAGTCGCTCGCGACTCGAAGGTACGCGTCATGCGTGGCGGCAAGAAGATCTTCGAAGGCGTCATGGGCTCGCTGCGTCGCGAGAAGGACGATGCCAAGGAAGTGCGCGCTGGATTCGATTGCGGTCTCACCGTACGCGACTTCCCCGATGTCGAAGTGGGCGATGTGATCGAGGCCTACAAGATGGTCACGAGCAAGCGCACGCTGGGCAGCAAGGCAGGCGTGTGAGCGTGAGGCTCACGCACATCCATGGCGAATGATCGCACCAAGGCACGGCTGTGCGCTCGCATCCAAGAGCGCGCAGCCTACTGCTTGCAGTTCGAGCTGAACGACCCGCGCTCGACCTTTCTAACGATCACGCGTGTGGAGATCAGCGACGACTTGTCGATCGCTACCCTGCATTGGTCGGTGCTCGGAGATGCAGCCGAGCGCACCAAGGCCACGCACATGTTGGAGCACGCCAATGGCTTCATCCAACGCCAAGTGGGCTCGATCCTTGCCATGCGTCGCACGCCGCGTTTGCGCTGGATGTATGACGACTCGCTCCAACAAGCAGCCGACCTAGACGACTTGATCCGCAAGGCACGCGCCCACGACCGCGCCATCAATCCCAAAGCCGATGATGCGCCGGTTGCGGATGCGGTCGATCCTGACAAGCAAAGTTGAGACAGGCAAACTTGACAGGTCCGCGCCATGTCGTTGCTCACCACCCTACTCCGTAGACTGTTCACGAAGGCCCCGACTATGCTCGAGATCGGCTCACCCGCACCCGAGTTCCGGCTGCCGGCCCACGATGGCAGCACCGTCAGCTTGGCTGACTTGCGTGGCCAGCGCGTGCTGCTGTGGTTCTACCCCAAGGCCGACACGCCTGGTTGAACGAAGCAAGGCTGCGGGTTCCGTGATCGAATCCGCGATTTCGAAGCGAAGAACATCGTCGTGTTGGGTGCGAGCTTTGACTCGGTCCCCGACCAAGCGGCCTTCGCCGCCAAGTTTTCGTTCCCCTTCCGGCTGTTAGCCGACACCGACAAGCGCGTGGCGCTGGCCTACAAAGCCGCCGCGTCGCCTTCGGACGCGTGGCCGCGCCGCATCACCTATCTCATTGGTGCGAACGGGCACATCGAGCAAGCGATCGAGACCAAAGACCCCGCCGGTCAGGCCGCGGCTGTGTTGGAGCTCGTCAAGTCGGCTTGACACTTGCTGCACAGCCAGCGACCGCCAACATCAGTACCTGGGTGTGGCTGAAGACCATGCTTCCAGACGCACGCTACCGCCGCTGCCACCTCGCCCATCCAAGGGCACACCGCTGAAACTGGTGCCCAAGAAGCCTCCGCCGGTGCCACCAGTCATGCCCCCGGTCCCTCGGTCCGGCAACAGGCGGCCGCGAAGGATGACATCGCCGCCAGCGGGCCCTGCAGCATTCGCCCCGCTGCGGCCGGCGTGGCCCGCAGCAAGTGTCCCGGTCATTTCAATTTCCGGCGCCTCAAGAATCACATCGCCACCTTTGCCACCAAGCCACAGGCAGTTCTGAATAGTCGCGGGCCCGGCATGTGCATCGCCCCCATTCCCCGCGACCACTCGACCGCTCACAACAATGCGCGTCTCCGACACGAGGCGAATCGTAACCCCGTTGGGATACGGACTGCCCGCCGGGCGGTCGAAGGCCTCCAACACACCATCCACCCGGATCTCGCCTGTGCAATACACCCGCAGGTCGTTCTCACATTGCTTGCGTTGTGTTGTTCCGAGTACCCAAGTTTCCCCGTCGAAGCGCTCGACCGGACGAGCCGCCGATTCAATCGGAGGCTGGGGCAACGGCTGGGGCAATTCCTCCGGAATGGCCTTGGCCGGAGTCACTGGAGCCGAGCTTTGACATGCAGTCCCCAGTAGAAGTGCGGAAGTTACCAGTACAGCGGTGAGGTATCGGATCATTGTGATGTGTAGGGAGTTGGGTGTAGACGGAAGACGGGTGGTGCACCCTCGTCGCCGGGCCGCGCAGGCCTCAGCAGTCGGGAGCCTGCGGTCCAGCCGTTCCGCTTGCTCCCGGATAGGAAGCACCAGGCGCGCCAGTTGAACCCGGTGCACCGTTCGGTGTTCCGCGACCCGGCAGACCGCCAGCGCCACCCACTCCTGCCTGTGCACTACCTGCGGCACCGCCAGCTCCGCCGTACCCCAACGGCTTGCCGCCCGCTCCGCCATTGCCGCCATTGCCCGAGGACGCGTGGCCACCGCTACCCCCGTTGCCACCATCGCCACCTGGGGCTACATAGGCCTGCAGTGCCGTGTCAAAGTAGGCATTACCGCCGCGTCCGCCCGCTCCGCCCACTCCGCCGACGGCGGACTGGCCAGCGCCGCCGACCCCCCCGGTGCCGCCGCGTTCCTTGCCAGACGGAAGAGGACAGCAAGCCGGTGCGGCACCTCCCGCACCACCATCATTCCCAGTGACATTCCCCCCTGCGCCGCCGGGACTGCCGTTGCCACCTTGGGGCGATGAAGCGGTACCGTTCTGACCGGCATTTCCTGGTACTCCCGCACCACCGAACAAGGTATTTGCGGCGGACATGCCGGGCGTGCCGTCCGCGCATCCGTCCACAAGCGCGATAGCCCCGCCATCCGTACCCTGCGATGCAAAGGGAACGAGACTGGGACTGAAATTGTGAACTGCGACCGATCCTCCATGTCCACCGCGTCCATCAAACGCGTGCGGTAAAGGAAAAGGCTCGCCAGCAAACCGACCACCATCACCGCCAAAAACGCCGTGACCGCCAGAGGCACGCAGTTGTGCCCGTTGCTCCCAAAGTGGCTCTGCGTTACCCGTGAGTGCAGGACGCGTCGTGCGCACAACACCACGCAAGACCACTTCGCCACCGTGCGGCGAACGCGCATTCGCTCCACTCAAACCGCCGTCACCGGCGATGACGCGCCCGTCGATGACAATCAGTGGCGCCTCCAGCACAATCGAACCGCCGGAACCGCCCACAAGTTGGCAGTTCATGACATCACTTGTCCCAGCAAATGCATCCCCGCCTACGCCAGCACGAACCAACCCCTCGACCACGATTTTCGTACGGCTGGAAATACGCAGATCAACACCCTTCAACTGGGGCTGTCCAACGCTGCGCACTGAGCCCAAGAGTTCACCGGCGATCAGCACATCCCCTTGGGAAATTACATGCACATCATCGGTCGCGGTCAGGATCGATCCTGCCGGAATAGTCCAAGTGTCGACTTCTACTTGCCCTTCCAAGGAAGGGTTGTGTGCGCCCTGACTGTACGCGGCAGGCGTAAAGGACCACATAGAGGCACTCGCGGCTGTTATCAGCACGATCCTAGAGAGCAGGAAGATACCCATGATGTTTTGCTCCAAAAAACCTAAGAGGCAGAGGCCCTGCCCCATACGGGCTTGGTCGAACAAGCAAGAGCTCTTGTCTGGTCGGACAATAGTGACATCCAGTAGGAACTGCAAGAGAACGACCGAGATTTCCCGATGCGTCAGGCTAGGCGAGCCAATCGAGGACGATCCGGCCATGCACATCCGTTAGGCGCATATCACGCCCGCCGAAACGCATGGTGAGGCGCCGATGATCGAAGCCCATCAGGTGCAGCATCGTCGCGTGCAAGTCGTGCAGCTCGCACACGCCTTCGACCGCCTTGTAGCCAAATTCGTCGGTGGCACCGTGCACATATCCGCCTTTGGTACCGCCGCCGGCGAGCCACACGCTGAATCCGTGCGGATTGTGATCGCGACCATCCGACCCTTGAGCAAAGGGAGTACGCCCGAATTCGCCCGCACATACAACCAAGGTCGAATCCAGCAAACCGCGCTGGTGCAAATCTTGTAACAAGGCCGCAATCGGCTGATCGACTGCGCGCGCATTGTCCGCATGCCCACCGCGTAAATTGGAGTGTTGGTCCCAGCGATCGTTACCTGTGTCCACCATCGACAGTTCAATGAAGGACACGCCGCGCTCCACCAGTCGCCGCGCCAAAAGACACTGACGGGCATACGTGCGCGTCGGCTCGTAGGCTGCCTCGCAACCGTAGGCTGTGCGCGTGGCGGCGCTTTCGCCGTCCAAGTTCATCAACTCGGGTACCGCCGCCTGCATGCGGAAGGCTTGCTCACTATTGGCGATCGCCGCGGCCAAAGCAGGGTCATCGGCATGCGGTGCAAGGCGATCATAGTGGCGCGCCAAGTCCAACATGCGCGTTTGACGCGTGCGGTCGTACGGAGGTGCTACGAAGGCAACCCCTTGGCCGCGCGGCTTCAGTACCGTGGCTTGCGTAGAGGCAGGCAAGAAGCCGGCCCCCCAACACTCCAAGCCTCCGGGTGGAACCAAACCGCCGTCGATGACGACAAAACCGGGTAGATCGTCGCGGGCATCGCCCAAGCCGTACCGCACCCAAGCACCCATGCTCGGGCGGCCAGCGAGGCCTACACCGGTGTGTAAAAAATAGTTGGCATTGGTGTGCTCATTGAATTGGCTCGTCATCGAGCGCACCACACACAAGCGATCGGCCTGAGTGGCCAGGTGCGGGAACAAGGCACTGATCTCCAGGCCGCTAGCACCGCGTGGCTCAAAGCTCCATGGCGAAGCAAGTGTGGCGCCAGTGTTCGCGAATTGCGTGGCCTCCATGCGCGCAGGGAAAGGCTGTCCATTCCATTTGACAAGCGCAGGCTTGGGATCAAAGGTGTCCATCTGGCCTGGACCACCATCCATATGCAGAAAGATGCAGGACAAGGCCTTCGGTGCATGGTGTCTACCACGCGCAAGCATGGTGCTTGTTGCCCAGCGTGGCGCAGAGGCGGCGTGTGCTAAGGCCGACCAAGCTGCAGCTCCAAAGCCACAAGCGGCCAGTTGCAACAATGAGCGACGAGTTGTCGTCATGGCAGGTACACCGTTTCTTGAGCAAGGAACAACGAGTGTGCGTAGTCGTGCCAATCCTCCAAGGTGGGTTGTGCCCCGAGCGCCGCACGGGCGATGGCCACTTCTTCGGGACTTGCGGGGCGCGACCAGACGCGCTGGATGGCGGCCTGGATCGCGGCCACCATGCGAGCCTCGGGCTCCAACTCGGGCGCTTGGGATTGGATCCATAGCGCGAACGAATGAGCCATGTCCCGCACGAACGGGTCGTTCATCAACACCAAGCGCTGTGCAGGCACATTCGAGCGGCTCCGCGCTCCGCGCGGAGCATTGGGCACAGGCTGATCAAAGGCCGCCAAGAACGGATCAGGGAAGTTGCGGCGCACTTCCAAGTACAGCGAGCGCCGCCCCGCACCGTCTGCCGGGCCACTCTGACCTGGGCGTCCGCGACCTTGCATGTGGTCGTTGAGGTGCACTGCCACAGAAGGCCCGCCCACACGCTCGTCCAAACGCTGCGCGACAACGAGCAGCGCATCTCGCACCGACTCAGCAGCTAGGCGTTGCGCAGGACGATGCGACCAGCGCGCACCCGTAGGATCGGCGCTAAGGTGCTCTGGACTCGTGTGAGCGCGCTGCGCAAAGGTGCGTGACAAGACCAACTCCCGCACCAAACGCTTGATGGAGCGATGCTCGCGCAGCCTGCACGCCAACCAATCCAGCAGCTCGGGATGACTGGGCGGCGTACCCAGCACACCGAAGTTGTCGGTGGTGCTGACAAGGCCCATCCCCATGACATGGTGCCAGACGCGATTGGCTGCCACTCGCCATGTCAACGGGTGCTGCGGGTCGACCAGTTCAGCCGCCAATTCCAAGCGTCCCGAACCAGTAGGCCCTCTCGTTGCCGCGCTGTCTGTCGCCAAGACCTGAGCGGCGTATTCCTTGCGCAATTGGTTCAGCACCAATGGTCCGCCGCGCGGCACGCTGGCCTTGGCTTGCGCTGGCACTCCCCGCACATACAACGGTGCATCGAGGCCCGTGCCATCCTCGGCCGCCAGCACGCGCACCTGGGCCGGGAAGTCCGCTGCTAGTGCTTGCCACTCACTCAACCATGATGCCGCGTCTGCCGGTGTCTCAAGCGGCTCTGGCGTTACCGCCGCGGGACTGCGCCAAGCCTCGTCAAGTGGACCTGACACCACCCAAGCGAGTTCGGCGAATCCATCCCCATAGTCCTCCAGTTCGAGCCAGACTTGCTCGCCTACATACCGAGACAAGTTGATGTGACGCGTGCGCCACTCCAAAGGGTGATCCAACTCCTGCTTGTGGCTCTCGAACAGCAGGTTGTTCTCCTCATTCAAGAAGAAGCCATTCACATACACACGCAAGGTGCTGCTGCTTCCGCGCACCCGCACCCACAGATCCGGATCACGGATGAGCCATGTAGGCGAGCGTAGTGCGCCCCGTGCCTTGGATAGCAAACCAGCGGAGCTCGCACACGACACTGCTACACGCTGCGCTTGAGCGCCATCCAGAGCGACGACTTCGCCAGCTTGCATGGGGCGCGCGCCGAACGCACCTCCGCTCATCCTCCACTCGCCCCATTCCGCTGTTTGCCCGTGCCACAAGGCGCCAGCAGGCAGCTGTGCGGTGGGAGCGGCCTGCAAACTACAAGCGCCGCTGAGCTGAGCGCGCAACTCCTCGGCACGCTGCAAGCGACGCGCTGCTTGGCCATCGACATCCTGCCAGGCGTACACACGACGCGTAGAGCGCGCGATCCCAAAGAGCGCGGTGTAGTCGCGCTGCGACACATCGTCGAACTTATGGTCGTGGCAGCGCGCGCAGGAAATCGTCGTTCCCATGAAGGCTTTGCCGAGCACTTCAATTTGGTTGTCAATGCGCTCGGCCTCATCGAGGCGGGCATCGACCGGGGCATGCGTGCCTTGCGACAACCACCACCAACCAGTGGCAACCTGCGCCTCGTTGACGAGCTCGGTGGTTGCGGAAGCGCTGTTGTGCGAGCCGCGCGCAGGCAACAAATCGCCCGCAACTTGTTCGCTCACGAAGCGATCCCACGGCAGATCAGCATTGAGTGCGCGCACCACCCAATCGCGATAGCGCCACGCCTCGCGAATCGTGTAATCAAACTCGTGACCGCGCGTCTCGGCCCAGCGCATCACATCCAACCAATGGCGCGCCCAGTGCTCGCCAAAGCTGGATTGCGCCAGCATCTCGTCCACCACTTGCGCGCGCACAGCAGGCGTGTCGTGCTCGCTGATGGCCTGCACCCACGCAGCATCGGGCGGCAGGCCGCGCACAGCAAAGCTCGCGCGACGCAACCAAGTCACACCCGGCACATCCCCCGCCGGCGTCAAGTTCGCTTGACGATGCGCGGCCTCAATGTAGCGATCCGCCGTCGTCCAGGCCCAGCCTGCGCTCGCCGGCACAGCAGGCTCCCTGAGCGGCATCCAAGACCAATGCCGCTCATAGGGTGCACCGGCCTCAATCCAGGCACGCAAGGTAGCCACTTCCTGCGTTGTGAGCGCTTCATGCCCATCCGCAGGAGGCATGCGCTCGTCCTCGTCCGTGCTCAAGACGCGGCGCAGCAACTCACTCTCATCAGGAGCACCGGGCACAACGGCAGCCGCCAGCCCTTCCTCCGCTCGCAGCGCAGCCTCGCGGCGGTCCAAGCGCAAGCCCGCCTTGCGTGAGGACTCATCCGGCCCATGACATGTGAAGCACTTGGCAGCCAAGATGGGTGCCACATCCAGCGAGTAGCTGGGCGGGCGCGTGTCCTCACCGCACCAAACGGAGGCCAGCATGCAAGGCACGCGCAGGAAGGCAAGCAACGCCATGGCCCCACGATACTCGCCCAACTACAGCACGGGAAGTCTCAAGCGAGCAAGGCTGCCCTCGAAGAGGACAGCCTTGCTGTAGAGTCTATTTGACTGTCAAGTCCACTTGACGGTCAAGCGCAGGTTCAAGCCCTGCGCTCAGGGCACCCAGACCACTTCCACACCGTTGGTGAGGTTGAAGGTCTCGGCGTTGCAGAACACCGCCGCGTTGCGGTACCACACCTGGTAGGTGCGCGTGCCCGGCGTGCCGACCACGAAGCCGAGCGGCAGGTCAAAGATGCTGGGGAAGGACGAGCCACCCACGCTGTTCGTGCGTGTGCCCAAGCGCACCACGGAGCCGGCTGCGCAACGCAAACCGTCACCGAAGGTCGTACCCAAGCCACCATTGGCCCGCGTCGTGCCTTGGAAGTAGAGCGCGCTGCTGTTCGCCATGCCGCTGCCCACCAAGGTCAGCGTGTCGGAGGCCAAGCTGGGCACACCCGTGGTGGCGAGACGCGCACCCTGAGCATTGACCGAGTTCGGGCAACCATTGCCGACCGCACCCACGTTGCCACACGGACAGGCCGTGCCGCTGCCATCACCGAAGCAGTAGGCAGTCACCGTCGTCTGGCACTCGTCCGGCACGCTGTCGCCGTTGGAGTCTTGCGAGGTGCCCGAGCCGATGTCGCACAGGTCACCGATGCCGTTGTTGTTGCAGTCAGCGGGTGCCGTGGCCGGCACGACTTTGAAGATCTCGCCGCCGAAGTCGACGATGTACATCTCGCCGCGCGCGTCTTCGCCAAAGCTGGTCGGCGAGTTGATCGCCACCGTACCCACCGGGTCAAGTTGCGTGGTGCGGTCTTGGAAGTTCGTGATCGCGCCCGAGCCGCTGTAACGGAACGACCAAATGCGTGAGGTGCAGTAGTCGCCGTAGAAGTACGTGCCCGACAAGTCACAGATGTCGGTGCCGCGGTAGATCACGCCGCCCGTGACCGAACAGCCCAAGCTGTGGCTGTAGGTTTGGATCGGCAAACGCAGCGTCGGCGCGTTGCAGGTGCAACCCGTCAAACCCGTGCAGCTGGTGCCCTCCATGCAGCGCCAACCGTAGTTGAGGCCACCCACGCCTGCCGGCGCAAAGGAGATCTCCTCGACGGCGTTCTGACCGACATCACCGATGTACAAGTCACCCGTGAGGTTGTCGAAGTCATTGCGCCACGGGTTACGCAAACCCGTCAGCCAAATCTCTGCGGAACCACCACCGGCGGCAAACGGGTTGCCAGCCGGGATGCCGTAGTTGCGCGCTGCGTCGGCCGGGAAGTCGTCGACGTTCACATTGATGCGCAGCATCTTGCCCAAGAGCTGGTTGTTGTTCTGGCCCGCACCGTTGGGGTCGTTGGCCGAACCACCATCACCCGTGGCGATGTACAGGAAGCCGTCCGGCCCAAAGCCGATCCAACCGCCGTTGTGGTTGCTGAACGGGTCCGCCATCGTCAACAGCGTCTGCACGCTGGCCGCATCGGCGAGGTTGGGGTTGGCAGCGCTGACCGTGTAGCTACGCACGGCGTTGCTGGAGGCCGACGCCGACACATACACGTAGAACTTGCCGTTCTGTGCGTAGTTGGGGTGGAAGGCCAAGCCCAACAGGCCGCGCTCACCACCGGTCGAAATGCCGCTGATGGTCAAGAACGGGGTGGCGTTGACCGTGTTGGTCGCGAGGTTGAGGATCTTGATGCGGGCCGTGCCCGCCGAGCCTTGTTCGATGATGAACAGGCGCGCCGTATCACCGGGCACGTGCGTCACGCCCACCGGCGACGACAGGCCAGCAGCCACGCGCGTGGTGGTGATCGGGGTTTGGGCTTCGGCGGAGCCAACGCAGAGCGCGGCAACGCTGGCGAGCATCAGTGACAGCTTCTTGAAGAGCATGGAGCCTCGAGGTCGAGCTTGTAGGCAGTCTTGGATAGGAGGGTCAGAGACCCTTGAAGCCTAACCGCCATCCGCGATTTGGGATAGACGACAACGAGCCTAGCCGGGCCGGATTAGGTTCGAGTCGCGCAAAGCCGCCGGAGGCTGCACTCCTTTGAGCCCTGCTGGAAAAGACTTCCTCTTGTGGACGGCTCCAACCGCGCGCGGGTTCCCTAGGGGGAAGCAAAGGCCTACTCTGGAGCCTCATGGAGGGCGTCCAAACGCATTGGTGGTGGCTGCTTGTGCCTCTGGCGCCCTTGTTCCTTGTCTTCCTGCTGCCGCGCGACCCGGTGCGCTTAGCTCTACGGCTCATGCTCAGCGTGCTGTTCCGCACGCGAGTCGAAGGTCTGAAGGACCTGACCGCACTGAGTCCCAAGCAGCGTCAGGGCGTGCTGCTCGTGCCCAATCATGTGGATTTTGTCGATGCGTTGCTGATTGCGGCCTACGTCCCCCGCCGCGTGCGCTTCGTAGCGCCGCTCGAAACGCTGCAGGATCGCTCGCTCGGACCGCTGTTGCGTGCACTCGGCGCCGTCGGAGTCGATGCCTCGGCACCGCTCAAGCAGACGCTGCGCGACTTGCGCAAGGTTGGTGCGCTGCTGCGCGCAGGCGAAGTCGTGTGCGTCTACGCCGGTGGTGAGCTTGGGCGACGCGGCGTGTTGCTGCCCTTTCAACGCGGTGTCGAGCATCTGGCTCGCGGTACGGGGGCCAGCATTGTGCCGGTGTGGTGCGGGCGTGCCTGGAGTGGTGGCTTCAGCGCCACACGCGAGCGTGCGTGGTGGACACTGCCGGATGAAGTGCCGCAACAAGCCGATGTGTGGTTTGGAAGCGCTCTTGCCGATGACACGGACATGCACAGCGTGCGGCGCGCGGTGGCCGATCTGGGCGAGCGTGCGTGGCAAGCCCAAGCGCCGAAGCGCACACCGCTGCATCACGGCTTTGTGAAGGCCGTGCGACGCAGGCCGTGGCGGCGCGCTGTCTACGATCCGCTACGCGGCGGCATCCGACGCTATGAAGCCTTGGTGGGCGCGATTGCTCTGGCGCGTGCCATGCGCGCGACTTGGCAACCAGGGGAGACCGTAGGCGTGTTGTTGCCGCCCTCGGTGGCAGGTGTGGTGGTGCAAGCAGCAGCGGCGCTCGCAGGCCGCACGATCGTCAACTTGAACTACACCGCCGGCCCCGCCGGCATGGGCTCGGCGGCCCGTCAAGCTAACTTGACACGCGTCTTGACCTCCAAAGTGTTCTTGCAGAAGGCGCGCCTCGAACTGCCCACGGGCCTGGAACCCGTGTGGGCCGAGGATGTGGCGCGCAGCATCGGGCCACGCCAGCGCTTGGCCGCAGTCTGCGCCGCGCTGTGCTTGCCGATCGGCTGGCTGGAGCGCTACTGCGGAGCACCGCGGCGCATCGGCATGGATGATGTGGCCACCATCATCTTCTCCAGCGGCTCAACAGGTGAACCGAAGGGCGTGCCGCTCACCCATCGCAATCTCGACGCCAACTTGGCGGGCGTGGCGCAGGTGGTACACCTCGAGACAGGTGATTGCCTGCTGGGCATTCTGCC